>CAUJJY010000063.1 GCA_963205155.1 Candidatus Zixiibacteriota bacterium
ATCGGTGCGCACATACGGTCCTCGCCATGTTCCATAGCCCGGATTGGTTACCAGCGCATCAAGGCTCGGCGGCAAACTGCCGACATCGCCGACATAACCGTAATTAGTCCGCATACCGTTGGAATACAGGCTGGGATTTCCGGCGATCGCTTCCGCAAGTTGATTGAGCTCATTGCGGGTTTCTTCAATTCGTGCCGTCTCCAATCCCTTGTCGATCGAACGCATCGCCACTGCAGCGATGATCGCCATGATGATGATCACCATCACGACTTCCACCAGCGTGAATCCATCCTGCGATTTGACTCTGTTCATAGCCTTAGAAATTAATGACAATATTGGTTCCTGAACCGGTCGAGGTGATCGACCGCGAAGCCGCACTGTAAACGTAATTCACACCCCACGCGTCCTTGAGATAGTCGCCGCCGCTGGAATCGATGTACGGTCCATGCCAACCCAGTCGCGCAATGGCATTGTACGCCGCAATTGTGTCCGGCTTGCGCACCAGATCAACCAGCGCCGCGGGCGGATGGCCTACATCGCCCTCAAAACCAACATCGCTGTAACGCCCGCCGGCCACTGCCGATGGATTCCCGACAATGGCTTTCTTCAACTCCGCCATTTCCGCTTTGGCCGCTTGTATCTTGGACTCGTTCAAAAAGTCCGAGTACTTTGCCACTGCGACGGTGGAGATGATGCCCAGTACAACGATGATGATGATGAGCTCGATCAGCGTGAAACCGCGGTCCCCGCTTCTCTTGTTGCTCATTTGATCTACCAGTTATTTTCGCCGGCGCTGTTGGTGTTCGGCCAGATTTCGCCGGTCGAAGGCTTGTACGCCCAACCACCGCGTGTGCCGACAATGACGCCCTTGGTTACGCCCGTGACAATCGAGTCCGGAGCATTCGTCGAGGCTTGGAACGGATTGGCCGGCATCGACTGCGACATCACGACATTCACGGTGCGCAGACTGTCAATCGGCGGCCAAGTGGCCGAACCGGTCTTCACCGCCGCATTCGCGTAATAAATCGAAATCCCGGATCTCATGCTGCCGAGTGCGCCTTTGGCTGCGGACGCCTTGGCTTCTGCCGTGATGTCCTGGTACTTCGGAATCGCCACAGCGGCGAGAATTCCGAGAACAACAATGATGATGACCAGTTCGATCAATGTGAAGCCCTGTTGGTTCTGCATTTTGCGGAACATTTGCAAGCTACCTCCAATACACGGTTATGTGGAATACTCAACCCACGTTTATACATAGATATTTTCGGCTGTGTGCTGTGGAGCTTTATCAGCGGGGACGAAATACCTCGACTAAGTTCCACATCGGCAGGAATATAGCCAGCGCCATCACCAACACGACGCACCCGAGAAACAGAATCAGCAGCGGCTCGATCATCGTCATCAGCCGCTTGGTTGTGTAATCCACTTCCCGGTCGTAAAAACTTGCCACCTGTTGCAGCATGAAATCCAGTGACCCCGATTCCAGTCCAATTTGAATCAGTGACAACGCCAAACTGGGAAAATGTGGCAATTGATTGCGTATCGAACCCAGGCTGTTGCCCTGCTGCACCTGTTGGCGAATCTTGTCAATCTCCCCTTCGATGACGCGATTGCCAATCGCCGAGCGAATCGTGTCCAGCCCCTTGAGCAGCGGCGCCCCCGAGGTAAACGTCACTTCGAGCAGATGCGAAAACCGCGCGATATAGATCTTGTTGAAGAGCGGTCCAAAGATCGGCAGCTTCAGAATCAGGCCGTCAAATTTCTCCCGCACTTGTTTCAATCTGAACAACCGGATCGCCACCGGTATGCCGATTACGATTGCACCCACCAGCAGCGGCCAGTAGTGTCTGATGATTAAGTTCAGGTCGATGAGTATCTGCGTCGGTAGCGGCAATTGCGCGTTGTTCTTCGCGTAAAACTCCGCAAACCTCGGCACCACAAAAGTCACCAGCGCAAAAAACGCCGCGATCACTAAAATCACCACAATCACCGGATACCGCACCGCCGTCTTGATCTGCTCGCGCGTTTCCAGATCGCGTTCCAGCGTCGTTGCCAGCTTCTCCATCACGACATCGAGACGGCCGGTCTCTTCCGCGACGCGAATGGCGTTGATATACGTATCCGGAAAGACATCGAGATGCTGCGCAATCGCCTCTGAAAATGAATAGCCCTGCTCCAGGTCATTGCGCAAACGTCCGGCGATCGCCGAGAAGTGTTTGTTGGCATCTTGATCGGCAATCACGCCGAGACTGTTGGTGATCGGCACACCCGCTTTGTAGAGCGCATTGAGCTTGCGCGTGAACAGAATCAGTTCCTCGCGTGAGGAGTGGCTGCGAACACTGTCGAGGATTTTGTGCCAGACCGACTTGGTACGCGGTTTGATGCTGATCGGAATCAGATTGCGTTCCGCCAGCAAATCCTTGACCGCCTCCGCGGTCTCCATCCGCGCCGAGCCCAGCACGGCCGTGCCGGAATTGTCATATGCCTTATAGACAAATTCAGTTGGCATTGAGTATTGCTGCCGGTGATTCGTCCTGTTGCGTCACCCTGATGATTTCGCGGTAAGTTGTTATTCCCTGAATTCCCTTGTCGATGACCTGTTCGCGCATCGTGCGCATCCCCAGCGATTGCGCTGACTGCTTAATCGCCGAGCTCGAGGTGTTGCTCAAGATCATTTCGCGCAGTCGACCGGTTAGCTTGAGCAGTTCGTAAATGCCGATACGACCCTGATATCCGGTGCCGCCGCACTCTTCACAGCCGGTGCCGGTCTTAAAGGCGTCTTCCCGTCCGCGCAATTCCGCTCCAAACATTTCAATCACACTTGCCGGCAAGCTGTCCTTCGCCTTACAGCGCGGGCAAATCGTTCGCACCAGTCGCTGCGCCAATACACCGAGCAGGCAGCTGGCAACCAGATAATCCTCGACACCCATGTCGAGCAGTCTTGCCACCGCGCCTGCTGCATCATTTGTATGAATCGTGCTCAGCACCAGATGTCCCGTCAACGCCGCCCTGACCGCCATCTGTGCAGTTTCCGAGTCGCGAATCTCACCGACCATGATGATATCGGGATTCTGGCGCAAAATCGAACGTAGCGCCGACGCAAAGCTTAGCCCCGCCTTGTCGTTAATCTGCACCTGATTTACCAGCGGGATGCTGTACTCCACCGGATCTTCAATCGTGATGATGTTCTTCTCCAGGCTTTTGATCTCATTTAATGCCGCATACAGCGTCGTGGTCTTGCCCGAGCCGGTCGGACCGGTAATTAGAATCAGCCCCTCCGGCTTGCGGATCATCGCCTCGAAATCGCGCTTCGTTTGATCGTCGAATCCCAGATTGGGTAAGCCCACTACAAGGTTTCTGCGATCGAGTACTCGCAACACAACCTTCTCACCGTGAATCGTCGGCAGCGTGGAGGCACGCACATCGACATCCATATTGCCCACCTTGACCACGAACCGCCCGTCCTGCGGCACGCGTTTCTCCGACACGTCCATCTGTGCCATGACCTTGATGCGCGAGACAATACTGGCATGCAGATTTCGCGGCGGCGAGTTTTGTTCTTTCAGAATGCCATTGACCCTGTATCGCACGCGCAGCTTGCTTTCTTCCGGTTCAATGTGAATATCCGACGACCGCTCCTTGATGGCCTGCACAATCAGCAGATTCACCAGCTTGATCAGTGGCGCCTCCGATGACGATCCTTCCGCCTCGCTGATCGTCGCCGCCAGCTCGGAATTCGACGCTAGGTCCTCTTCCCCGATATCCTTGATGACCTCCGCCATCGTATCGCGCAGGGAATAATATTGCTCAATCGCGCGATTGATCGCGTCGCCGGTAGCGACGACGCGATTGATCTTGAGATTAGAGATGTACTTCAATTCGTCAAGCGCAATGATATCGAGCGGATCCGACATCGCCACTGTCAGCGTCGTGCCGATGCGGAACACCGGAATCAGGTTGTGCTTCTTGGCAATCGCCAGCGGAACCAACTCAACAATCTTTGGATCGATGACAATATTTTCGAGGGAGATCTTCGGTATGCCCAGACGATTATGGATAACGTCAACCAGGTCATCCTCGGAAATCCAGTTCTTCGCCAGAAGGATCTGTCCGAGGCGCTGACCGGTTTTGGTTTGCTCCTCCAGCACCGCATGTAGCTGTGCCGGAGTGAGCAATCCCTTCTCGACCAGAAGGTCGCCAATTCGCTTATTTGTGCTCATATTACCGCTATAGATACTTGTCGGGCATCGCAATCGTCCCCTTAAGGATCCGGCCGCAAATATTCGCGCGGATGCGCACAGTTTATGCTCCAGCTGTTCCACTCTGGAATCATTGAGCCCCTTTGTCCTGTTCAGATTCTCATCTTCATTCGTGGAGTCGTTTATCCGATATGAACTGTAAGCCCGGTTGGGAATCCACGAAGCTACCTTAATCAGGAGAATCTATGAGCTTTGTAGAATGGACAAATAATCTTAGCATTCGCGTCCCAGAAATGGACCAACAACATCAGCAACTGGTTGCCATGCTCAACGAGTACCACGATGCCGCTAAAGCCGGCAAGGGTCACGAGGCATTAAACGCGCTGATGAATCGGCTGGTTGATTACACCAAAACCCACTTGAACAACGAAGAGCGATTCCTTGAAAGCATCGATTACGCGTTCATCAATTCACACAAAACCGAACACCGCAGGCTGACCGAGCAGGTACTGGAACTCAAGATTCAATTCGACAGCGGTGATCTCTCCACCGGACCGAAACTGCTCGACCTGTTGCGCGACTGGCTGGTGAACCACATCCGCAAGGTCGATCGCATGTACGGCGACTACTACCTAAAACAAGTAGCCGCGCGTTCAAGCGTCAAAACAACTGCCTAAATCGACAACCCAGACACAATTCAAGACGGGCCGTTCACAGTTGGCGTGACGGCCCGTTTCTTATAAACGGCATAACACTATTCATATTGAATTTACGTGGATTTGTTAATGTAATACTTTATGGCTATGGTGCGGCTTTGTGATCACAGCAGGACGACTTGACGGCGCCCGTCGCCAGATCCTGTGTCATTTTCGGACTAAGTATCGGAATACCCAGTGATAGCCCGCGCAGAATAAATACCAGCGCCAGCGCAATTGCCAGTACCGGAACGGCACGGCTGAATGCCCGGCGGAACTTGTGCCCGATGACGTTGCCGATCAGGGAGAAGGCCAATAGGATCGGAATCGTGCCAACGCCAAACAGCGCCATATACGCCGACCCCTTAAGCGCCCCACCAGTCGCGACCGCACCCGCCAGCGCAACGTAAACGAACCCGCATGGCAAAAAGCCGTTCAGAATGCCGATCGCAAACAGCGATGACTTCTTGCTCGAGCGAAACAGCCGGCCCCACATCTTGCTGATGCGAGCGTAAATCCTGCTTAGCCCCAGTGCAGATATTAGCCCCTGCGAATAGCGCGACGGCGTTATCACCGCGAATATGATCACTACGCCTATCGCAATCGACAAGCCTTGTTGATATCCCGCCATGAAGATCGTCTTGCCGATCAATCCAAACAACAGCCCGATCAGCGCATAGGTGACCACTCGCCCGGAGTTGTAAAGCAGCCGCCCATAGAGAAACGATAACTTACCACCCTCGCCCTGCGGTAATGCCGCAACTATCGGTCCGCACATACCAACGCAGTGCAGTGACCCCAATAACCCGACAACAAATCCCGTCCAGACTTCCATCACATCCAATTCCTAATTGACGTACAACTCTTCTTCGTGATAATATTGCAGCGTATCGACCTGCCAGTCCACTTTTATTTTCCACAGTCCCCGCGCCAATTTGCCGCACTCGAACTTCTGCGTCAGAGCGTCAACAAGCTTGATCTCGAAATTGCGATCCAGCGACGCGCTCGACGGCCGGAACAGCTTCAACTTTCCAGTCACCGCTGATGATTCGACACCCGCCGGGAATTCCACCGTCAACAAGTCGTCCTTGACATTGTGCGCAATCGACAAGAGCATCCCTTCCGCCTGACTGCGTTGCATCCGGTCGATTTGATCTTGGTACTTGATCTCTTTGTCGTAGTAGTCGTGCGAGACCAAATCTACCGGCTGGAATCTCGAGGCGACGACGATGCCGATCATCACAACCATAAACGCGCCGTAGACGACTGCAATCCCGATTCCCCAGCGGCTCTTCCTTTTAGTTTCAGTCACTCTTCTCTTCCTTCTGCTCATCATCCTCGTGATGTGAGCCAACTCTTGGTCCGAGAAACTTCGTCTCGACCTCTTCCATTACCGTACTGCCCGCCAGTACCTGAATCGTCAATTCCTCATGCGCCGAATGCAGCGCATTTCTCGGAATGTCCACGAAAAACGCCTGTTCCGCCAATCCTTGTTCCGGCAAGTTAATCTCCCCGCCCACCATCGTAATCGTGCCGGGATGATCTTTTAGCACCAACGTAATCGGCATCGGCTCGAATGTCTTGTTGATGATCTTCAGCGAATACAGATTGCGGATCAAGTCGCCGTCGATTTCTTGATACATCACCCCCGGTGTTCGAAAAACGCTCGTTTCGATATCCGCCCGCCCAGCCATAAGCGTCACCAGCGCCGCGAGCAAAACCACCAGCACCGTCGAATAACCGATGATGCGCGGTGTGATTGTCAAACGCGAGCCATCGACGATGCCCTTATGCGAAGCATACCTGATCAATCCCTGCGGGAATCCGACCTTGTTCATTACGGCGTTGCAGGCGTCGATGCACGCCGTGCAGTTGACGCACTCCAGTTGCGTGCCGTTGCGTATATCGATTCCGGTCGGGCATACCTCAACGCACTGATTGCACGTGATACAATCGCCCGCCGTGCGCTCCTTGCCCTTCATTGCCATCGGCGCCCGTGGCTCGCCGCGCTTAAAGTCGTACGCCACCGCGATCGAGCGCGCATCGAGCAGAACCGACTGCAGCCGACCATATGGACAGACTATCAGACAGACTTGCTCGCGGAATCGCGCAAAGACGCCGTAGGTCACCAGGCTGAAAGCCACCACGGCGATAAATGAAGCCAGATGCGGACCCGGACCGTCGGCAATCAACTGATACAGCTTGTCGACCCCGACGAGATATGCGACGACGATATTCCCGACCGCAAACGAGATCGCAAGAAAGATCGCGTGCTTCGACAGCTTCTTGAAAATCTTCTTACCGTTCCACGGACCGCGGTCCAGTGCGCGCTGCTTTCCGGAGTTACCTTCTATCCAATACTCAATTTTGCGAAACACCATCTCCATGAAAATCGTTTGCGGGCATGCCCAACCGCACCACAGCCGGCCGAAAATCACGGTGAACAACACGATGAAGACAACAAACGTGATCGTGGCAAGAACAAAGAGATGAAAGTCCTGCGGCCAGAACGCCAGCCCGAAAATTACAAACTTGCGCTCGAAGAAATTGAACAACAACAGCGGCCGACCACCGATCTTGATGAACGGCGCCAGAAACATGAAAGCCAACAGCACCCAGCTGACGACCAATCGCGCCCGATGCAGTTTCCCCTTCGGCTTCGACGGATAGATAATGACGCGCTTGCCTTGCGCATCCACTGTCGCTATATGATCCCGAAACGACTCGTCTTTGTTCTTAATCACAATCGCTTTCCATATTTGTTTCTCCCCTCTCCCCTTGGGAGAGGGGCTGGGTCGAAGATCCCGGTTCTATCGGGAGGTGAGGGCTCTACTTCACCACCTTGTCGCCCTGCGGCGCCTTCGGATTCGGCGGATTCGTTCCCTCAAGCGTCAACACAAAACTGGACACCTGCAGAATCTCCTCTTGCTTGAGAAACCCTCGCCAGGCGATCATTCCCTTCGCAGGAACACCGTACTTGACGGTCTTAAGCACATTATTGATTCCCGCACCGTGCAGCCAGTATTCGTCGGTCAAATTCGGCCCGATGCCCCCTTCGCCGGCGACACCATGACACTGGACGCACTTCTGTTTGAAAATCGTGGCACCTGATGATATCTCCGCCGGTTCGGTCAAAGCCAGATACTCCGGTTCATCCTCCGGACGCTCTTCTACAAACGCCACCCTCGGTCCGGCTGTCGCGAGCGTATACGGTGTCTCATCTCCGCCCGGCTTGTACCAGACCGACCGGTACGGCGTCAACACCGACGACGGCTTGTAACTCGGATTCATTTCCTTGGTGTACTTCGGATTCAGTTCCTTCTGATACTCATCAACGCTTGTATATCCGAAATCCAGCACATGATACCAGGCGAAATACAAAATCGCCCAGGCAATCGTGATATAGAACATGTACAGCCACCACGGCGGCAGATCATTGTCCAGTTCCTGGATGCCGTCATAGTCGTGATCGAGCAGTTCATCTTTATGTTCAGCCATTGTGTTGCTCTCCTTCATGGTCAGAGCCGGTAGTATCTTCCAACGGCAGTCGGCTCATCCGAACAACCTCGCTCTTTTGCAGGCGAAACGTCCAGACAACCACTCCGAGGAATGCCGTAAAGAAAATCAGCAGGGTCACAATCGGGTAAATCGCGACATCTTTGATTGAACTCAATACTTCGCTAATCATAGTCCCGCCTGCTCTTTCACCTTGATGTCAGTTCCCAGTCGCTGTAAGTATGCGATCAGCGCAACAATCTCGCTGTCCCAGTCGGTCACGATCTTCGCTTCTTCTAAGCGCTTGGCGATTGCATTGCCCTGCATGCGCAAGTCATCCACGGCGCGCACCTCATAACCTTCGTCGTATGGTACGCCCAGACTGCGCATCACCGATATTTTCTTCGCGGTGTTGGAAACATCCAGCTTGTCGGTGATCAGCCACGGATAGGGCGGCATCACCGAACCCGGTGACATTGTGGTCGGGTCTTCCATATGTTGGTAATGCCACGCATCGGGATATTTGCCGCCGACGCGATGTAAATCCGGACCCGTGCGTTTTGATCCCCACAGGAACGGATGATCGTAAACGAATTCACCGACCTTCGAGTACTCGCCATAGCGCTCCGTCTCGGAACGGAATGGCCGCACCATCTGCGAGTGGCAGTTGTTGCAGCCTTCGCGGATATAAATGTCGCGCCCTTCCAATTCCAGCGGCGTGTATGGCTTCACACTGGCAATCGTCGGAATGTTTGACTTGACCAAAAATGTCGGAATGAATTCCACCAGCCCGCCAATCGCAACTGCAATCAACGCCAATACCATGAAACGAATCGGCTTGGACTCCAGCCAGCGATGTCCCCAGCCTTCTTTGATGTTGAACTTTTCGGTGAATCCCGCCGCCAATGCCGGCGCCTGCGCTTCTTCGTTATCGACCGCCGTTCCTGCCTTGGCCGTCTTGTACAAATTGTAGCCCATGACGAATACACCAATCAGGAATAATGTCCCGCCAAAAGCGCGGATATGATACATCGGCGTGATTTGCGTGACAATCTCGAGGAAATTCGGATATTGCAGCAGGCCTTCGGCAGTAAACTGCTTCCACAACAGTCCCTCTGTCCATCCGGCGAAGTAAATCGGCACCGCATAAAACACAATGCCCAGCGTCGATATCCAAAAATGAAAATTCGCCAGCTTCTTTGAGTAGAGCTGTGTATTGAACAACTTCGGAACCAGCCAGTACATCATTCCAAATGTCAGAAGTCCGTTCCATCCCAGTGCGCCGACATGGACGTGGGCGATTGTCCAGCTCGTGTAGTGCGACAGCGCATTTACGCTCTTGATCGACAACATCGGACCTTCAAACGTGGCCATACCGTATGCCGTCACCGCAACCACCATAAATTTCAAGACGGGTTCTTCGCGTACCTTGTCCCAGGCTCCTCGCAAAGTCAACAATCCGTTGATCATCCCGCCCCACGATGGTGCAATCAGCATGATCGAGAATACCGTCCCCAGCGATTGTGCCCAGTCCGGCAGTGACGTGTACAGCAGATGATGCGGACCGGCCCAAATATAGAGGAAAATTAGCGCCCAGAAGTGAATAATCGACAACCGATAGGAGAACACCGGACGTCCTGATGCCTTCGGGATGAAGTAATACATCAAGCCGAGATATGGCGTCGTCAGGAAAAACGCGACCGCGTTATGGCCGTACCACCATTGCACCAATGCATCCTGAACTCCGGCATAAATCGGATAGCTCTTGAACAAGTCGACCGGTATTTCGATTGAATTGACAATGTGAAGCAGCGCCACCGTCACCACCGTCGCGATATAAAACCAGATCGCGACATACATATGCCGCTCGCGCCGCCTTATGATCGTGCCGAACATGTTGATCGCAAAGATCACCCAGACGGCGGCAATCAAAATGTCAATCGGCCATTCCAGCTCGGCGTAGTCCTTACTCGTCGTCATTCCGAGCGGCAGCGTGATTGCCGCCAGCACGATGATCAACTGCCAGCCCCAGAAATGCAGCCGGCTCAACATATCGCTGAACATCCGCGCTTTGCACAGTCGTTGGAGCGAATAGTAAATGCCCATGAAGATACCGTTGCCGACAAACGCAAAAATCACCGCGTTGGTATGCAGCGGTCGCAGCCGGCCATAGGTCAGCCACGATATGCCGAAATTCATCCCGGGCAGAAATATCTGGAGAGCGATGATAACGCCCACCAGCATACCCACCGCACCCCAGATGATTGTGGCATACGTGAAGTATCTGACAATCTTGTTGTCATAACTAAACGTCTCAAGTTGCATGCGTCAGTTCTCCCTCATTTATCCTTAGTATCATTTAGATTCTCATTATTCCGCGGTTTGATGTCTTCGTGCAACACCCGCACACTCGGCGTATAGGTATCCTCGTACTGCCCGTT
>CAUJJY010000064.1 GCA_963205155.1 Candidatus Zixiibacteriota bacterium
GGTCGAGCAGCCAGTTGTGCGAACGTGCAGTCAAGCGGACAACGATTTCGCCGGAAGTGCGCGACTCGCAATCGGCGACAGCGTTCTGGATGGCCTCGAAATCAGCCTCGGAGAAATACTTGTTTACATCACTTGGCATAATTACCTCTTACCAGCCTCCGGAGGCGCCGCCTCCGCCTGATGAACCGCCACCGAATGAGAATCCTCCGCCGCCTCCGCTGCTGGAGGAGCCGCCACCAAATCCGCCAAAGCCGCCGAAACCACCGCCGGTTCCCCAACCACCGCCGCCAGATGAACTAACTCCGCGAATGGCGTCAACGATTTTCCCAATGATAATCATCAGAATGACAATTATGAAGATTATGATACCGAAAGGAATGGGCGATTCCTGTTCACTGCTCTGAGGCTCGGTGTATTCGCCACCGATTGCGGTGATAATGCCATCAACGACAGCATTGATACCACCGCTCCAATCCTGACCGCGAAAATGATCTGCCATCGGCGAGGTCCGTCCGACCAGGCGACCGGATTCGGCATCGGTGAGGTCGCCCTCGAGACCGTAGCCGACTTCGATGCGGGTTTTCTTTTCCTGCAGCGCCATTAAGAAGAGAACGCCGTTGTCCTCGGTGCCTTTGCCGACGCCCCACTTATTGAAGACCTTGTGGGCGTAATCTTCGAGCGCCTCGTCCCCGAGCGTGGGGACTATCAAGACTGCAATTTCGTGGCCGGATTGAGTGCGATATTCGAGGAGTTTTTGATTCAGCGCACGGAGTTCATCCGCGCCTAACAGATCAGCGAGATCGGTTGCAGGCGACGTGTAGAGCGGGACGTCGAGTCCGTAAAGACTCGACGCCAAAAATAGTACGAGCAACGCAAAAGCGGTTAGTAATCTGCGCATGCTATTTGTTCTGGAAAAGATCCTTCACATTCGGAGCGCTCTGGGCTTCGGCACTCGCGGCAAAGAACTGCTTCTCGTACGGAAAGCCGAAGATTGCACCGGCGATCATTGCGCCGATACCTTTCTGCCGATAGGTATTGTAGTCGCGCACGACTTCGTTGAA
Source organism: Candidatus Zixiibacteriota bacterium (assembly GCA_963205155.1). Classification (GTDB taxonomy): domain Bacteria; phylum Zixibacteria; class MSB-5A5; order CAIYYT01; family CAIYYT01; genus JADJGC01. The sequence continues at coordinate 1,062 of CAUJJY010000064.1, forward strand.
GACGCGGCGCTCTTGCGCAATGCGATTTTCGGTGCCTTCAAGCTGATTGAGCAAGTCAGCATATAGGGCTTCGCCCTTGATGTCAGGGTATTGTTCGACAACGACGTTAATATAGGAACCAAGCTGTTTCGATAATTGTGTTGACAGTGAATCGAGCAACATCGGGTTGGCTTGTTTCAGGGCGCCTTCGGCGGCACCTTTGAGATCAAGCACGCGTTGGCGCATGCTGATGACTTCGACCAGCGTTTCCTGTTGGCGACTCATGAAGTTGTCGACGCTGGCTACGAGATTGGGAACCAGGTCGAAGCGGCGTTGATAGACATTCTGTACCTGCGACCATTTTTCATCGACTGCCTGGGTTCGTTCGATCAGACCGCCACGATTACTCCAAACCCAGCCTCCGATGGCCAGAACGATTAACAGCAGCACGACTAGGATTATTCCAAATACTTTCATTTCTCTCTTCTTCCCTCCTGAAAAGTGTTCAGACTTTGGAAATGAATCGCAATCGTATACGATGCGCAATGGAAATTGTTGCGTTTGTGAGATACGTGGAGCGATTCGGCTGCACCGTTAGTCACGTTGCCCTGCAGGCGGGAGCTTTGACCGTCCGCCTTTACGCGAGTCTGTCTATAAGTTATTGTGCAAATCGACGAGTTGGTTAGCGGGAGAGTTTTTCTTTCAGGTTTTTGTTTTGCGGGTCGAAGGCGAGCGCGGTTTGCCAGGCATCGCGAGCGTTTTCGAAGTTTCCGAGCGCGTACTGGATATCACCCAGATGTTCGATAACGACCGGGTCGTTGTTGGTTTTGATGACGGCTTTCTGAATTTGGATAAGCGCCTCCTGGTAGCGCTGCATCTTGTAGAGCACCCAGGCGTAGCTATCGAGATAGGCGCCGTTCTCGGGTTCGGCTCTGAGCGCGCGTTCGATCATGTCGAGCGCTTCAGGCAGGCGTTCGCCACGTTCGGCCAGCATATATCCCAGATAGTTGAGCGTGGGATGGTGATCAGGGCTGATGGATAGGAGCAATTCGAACGATTCTACGGACTTGGGAATGTCTTTCAGCTTTTCGTATTCTGCACCTACCTGGAATAAGGCACGAATAGTATCGCCGCCATCAGCGATAGCGTTTTTCAACACAACGATTGCTGAATCGGACATTTGCTTCTGTGAGAGAATTTGCGCAAGGAAGAATTGGATATTGTCGCGATCGGTTATCACATGACGCGCGGCGAGTTCGAGGATGTCTTCGGCTTTGTCGAGGTCTTTCTTCTGTTGATAGACATAAGCCAAATTTGTCCAGCCGTCGGGAACTGTAGAATCGGCGGCAATTAACCGATCGAAGTATCCCTTGGCGTTATCAAAGCGAGAGCTGTCGATTTCCATCCGGCCGAGGTAGAAGAGGGCATAGCGGTTCTCGGGATCAAAGCGAAGGGTCTTCTGAAAGATTCCCGCCGCTTGTTCACGAAGCCGGGCGCGCAAAAGGACTGCACCGATCCGCTCGTAAACGATGAGGTCGGTGCCGGACACTTCGCCAAGATTAGTCATCTTGTCTGCATAGACCTTGACGGAATCGAGGTTTTCTTCGGCATTGTAAGTTTCAATCAATTGAGCAAGAAGGCGTGCGTCGTTGGGATGAACTGCGACCGCGCGCTGAAGAACCTCTTTGGACTCGCTTTTGTGGCCGGCGGAGTAGAGATAAACGGCGTGACGGGCGTAGAGAGACGGGTCGGCTTGATTGAGACGAAGGGCATGTTCAATGAAGACTGCCGCCGAATCGAATTGCTGGAAATTTGCGTACATTTCGGCGATTTGGGCGAACAGTTCCCAATTGCCGGAGCCTTGCGCGGCGATGCGAAAATATTTTGCTCCTTCATCGATGCGGTTGGCTTGGACGGCATAGACACCCAGTTGATAGTTGGTATTGACGTTGGTTGAATCGGTAGACCAAGCGCGGCGAAAGGATTCTTCGGCTTCGGTGTCCTGACCCTGCGCACGAAATGCTTCGCCTAACAGCTGATAAATTGCGGCGTCTTTGACCGAAATCGGCAAGAGGGCATCGATGGCGAGAGCGGGGCGACTTAGGTTCAGATAGAGTGTACCAAGTGAAAGTCGGATATCATACGATAGCGGCTCGTAGGAGAGCGCGAGTTCGTACTCCTTGATGGCACCGGCATATTCGCCTTCCTGTTCATAGATCACGGCATTGGTGAAATGGTGATAGGCTTCTGGATGCATTTCTTTGCGCGGCGGCTGCTGAAGCTGTGCGGTCAATGAATCGACAGATTGATTCTTGGCAGCGCAGCCAACGACCATAGCGGCCAAGCCCAGGCAGACAATCATAATTGCGTGGATACGAACTCGCAAGCGAACTACTTCCTCTCTACGGTGCCTTTGACTTTATAGAATCCGCGTTTACCGATCTTAAGCAGGTATTCGCGTTCAACTTCCAATTCGGTGTTTTGATCCTGCAGTTTCTCGCCATCGACCGACATCCCGCCCTGCTTGATCAAGCGGACAACTTCGCCAGTACCGGCCATTAGCTGCAAATGCACAAGTAACTTCGGCAACCAGATCTTCGGTTCATTCCAACTGTATAACAGAACCGGGATTTCGTCAGGCAAACCCTTCTGTGCAAAGATATTTTCGAACTCGGTTTGCGCGTGCTCGCCGGTCGCGGCGTCATAGTACATACGTACGATGGTACGCCCTAGTTCCTTCTTGTATAGAACCGGATTTTCGCCGCCGGAAATCGCCTGCTCGATTGTTGCAATCTGTTCGGGGGTATAGTCGCTCGCCAGGCGGAAGTACGGAATAATCAACTTGTCGGGAATCGACATAATCTTGCCAAACATATCCTTCGGGGCGTCGGTTACGCCGATGTAATTGCCGAGCGACTTGCTCATTTTCTGGATTCCGTCGGTGCCTTCCAGTAACGGCAACGTCAATGCCACCTGTGGATCGACACCGTAGGCTTCCTGAATCTGGCGGCCGGTGAGCAGATTAAATTTCTGCTCGGTACCGCCAAGTTCGACGTCGGCTTTAATGGCGACCGAATCGTAGGCCTGCATTAGTGGGTAGAACAACTCATGCACAGAGATTGGTGCTTCGGCTTTCCAGCGTTTCGTAAAGTCCTCGCGTTCCATGATGCGTGCCAACGTGATTTTTCCGGCCAACCTTAAAATGTCGGAGAAAGCCATTTTAGAGAGCCATTCGCCGTTGTGGCGCACTTCGACGTGCGCCGGATCGAGAATGCGGAAGTACTGGTCGAGGTAGGTTTTGGCGTTGGCGTCGATATCGGCCTCGGAGAGTTGCGGCCGGGTCGCGGAACGACCGGAGGGGTCGCCAATGCGGGCGGTGTAATCGCCGACGATGATGACGACATGGTGTCCGAGATCGGAAAATTGCCTAAGTTTACGCATACCGACGGTGTGACCAAGGTGAATGTCGGGGGCGGTCGGGTCGAAGCCTTGCTTGATGACCAGCGGTTTTCCGGATTTGATTGATTTCTCGAGCTTCTTCT
>CAUJJY010000065.1 GCA_963205155.1 Candidatus Zixiibacteriota bacterium
TTTCTTGCGATGTCTGTATTTCGTGATTCCGGCCGCTTCTTCAAACAGCATCCGCCGCTGGTCGGCCTTATCGGAGAGAATCGCCTCGACCATGTCCAACTCGATGACCGAATAAGCGTGAGCGCCCATTCCGGTATCGGCGAACAGATCGTTGATATCTTTCAAGCGGCAAGACACGTTATTGAGCAGATATTCTGACTCTCCGGAGCGATGTAGTCTCCGCGTAATCGTGAGATTATTGTACTCGGTGGGTAGAACGCCGCGATTGTTGACGATATGCAGCGCGACTTCCGCCATTCCCAATGGCTTCATCTCGCGAGTTCCCGCAAAGATGACATCCTCCATTTTTCCGCCGCGCAAGATTGAAATACGCTGCTCGCCGAGCACCCAGCGGATAGCATCAAGGACGTTGGTCTTGCCGCATCCATTCGGGCCGACAACGCCGGTGATACCCGCTGCAAACTCAACCGAGGTCTTTAGCGGAAATGACTTAAATCCAAGAATCTCTAATCCCGATAAATACAAGTTAGACTCCTGTCCACGAAGTTAGTTCGTCTCGCGAAAATCAGGCATGACGGACGTCAACTGAATTGACGTCAGAAGATCGACCATACTTCGATAGACCTTGAGTTCGTCATGTTGGAAGCTCGAACGAATCTCGAAATTGTGAATCGGCGCTCCCCAAACGCCGGCAAGACCGATGCGCAAGCCGGCTCCGGAGTGAATGGCAACCAGCGCATTGAAAATGTTGCGATGCGTCTCGAAATCGATGAATACAGAGGAATCAAAGTCAGCGACTTTCTTGAAGAAATCGTTCTTTGGTAATCCAATCATGTTCGCCGCATACAAGTCCGGCGAAATAGCGTGCATCCCGGTTTTGCGCGCAACTTCAGTGCAGCCATTCGGTACAACAACCATCAAATCGCTGGAGGGAAAGATCACCGGCAACTCGCCAATCATTCGCAGCAAAACGCTGTTCGTCTGGATCCCCGCCGGCAAGGTCACGACAATGCGCTTGGAGCCGCGGATCGAGCCGGGAAATTCATAAGCAACCATGCGACATTGGCGGGATTGCGCCCGCACATACCATTGCTGCATTTTATCGCGAAATTTCAAGGCACAATCCTCGTGCTGTCGATAAAGTTCTTATAATTACTGCGCGTCAACGTAAATGTTTTTACTGTGCCGTCATCAGCTGCCGCCAGCACCAAAGGCTGGGCATTGCACCACACATCGACATTGTTCGCACGTCCGAGTTTGAAGGAAATACTATCCTGCATCGCCAGCCACAACGTGTCCTGCGACTTCATGATTTCCGAAAAACTACTGTCGCCGTCGATACTGACCTCGATCCAGCATTCCCCTCGTCCCACCATCAGGAGGTTTATCATTTCCTGCCTTGCCGGTACCGAACTTAGCGTGTCGGTCCCGGATGAGTCGGCGATGATCGGCTCCGGTTTCGGTTCAGCCTTCTTCGGCACAATCACCGGCGCCGGGATCGGCGGATCATTGAATAACTCGCCGCGGTAAATCTGAACGGCAACTATCGCCAAGACTATAACCAAAACTGACAGAGTCGCAACCAGAAATCTGCGACCGCCGCTATTCTTTTGCGTCGTTGCTTCGGTCGCGGCGGGCGGCGCCGGCGGCGCATATGGTGCACGTTTCGCCGGCTGGGCCGTGGGTTCTGCGCCTTCTTCCTCTGGAGGCAGCGGCTCCTGTTCCGGCAGGCGCAGCAGAAGCTCGTCTATCGAAATTCCCAAAAAGTCGCAGTATGATTTTAGAAACAGTTCCTTATATACCTGGCCCGGCAAGTCTGCGTCCTTGCCTTCCTCGATTGCGGTCAGGTATTTTACATGAATCTTGATCTTCTCCGCCACATCCTCGAGCGACAAGTCTTGCTCCTGGCGTCGTCTGCGGAGAAATTCTCCGAGCGATTGAATATCTTCGTCTGATCCAAATTCAAATGTCACGATCTCAACTCCCGCATCATCCGGACAAACATCTCTATCGGGAAGCCGATCACATTGTGCAGGCTCCCTTCAAGATTCTCCACCAACAATTCTCCCATTCCCTGTATTCCATAAGCGCCCGCCTTGTCCATCGGCTCTTTCGAATCAACATACGCGCTAATCGCGGCTTCATTTAGCTGACGAAACTTTACATAAGTCTTGTCTGCAGCGGCTATGACCCTCTCATTGTTGTCGCGTACAGCCAGTGCCGTCAAGACATAGTGCCGCTGCCCGGAGAGAGTATGCAGCATTCTTCGCGCATCCGCTTCGTCGACCGGCTTTCCCAATATCACGTTTCCGAGCACAACAATGGTGTCGGCCGCTACAGTCAGTTGACCGGATATTGAAGTCGCATCCAACTTGGCCTTGGCTAATCCAATGGCGAACTCCAGTGGATCCGCGAATGCCGGCACAGTCTCGTCGACTTCCGGCGGATCAATTCTGCAATTGACTCCTGCCAGGCGCAATATCTCGCGACGACGCGGTGATCCTGAAGCCAACACGATCTGTTCATCACCAAGCAACTCGCGAAGTGCAACTCTTATCTGCTCGTCTACATCAAGAACAAACCGCTTTTCTGTCGTCATAGTTGTCATCGTCTCATCTCATCAGAACTCAATATGATAGTCACTGGACCGGAGTTGCAAAGCTCGACATCCATATGAGCGCCGAATGCGCCTGAAGCAACTCTGACGCCAGCAGCCGCGACACTGCTCTTGTACCGCTCGAATAATCTCTCGGCCTCAATCGGCTCCATGGCGTCGGTGAAAGCCGGTCGTCGGCCTGTGCGCGTGTCGGCGTAGAGCGTGAATTGGCTGACTGCAAGTAGCTCACCGCCCACGTCAAGCACCGACAAGTTCATCTTGCCTTGAGCATCTCCAAAGATTCGCAAATTTACGGTCTTATCTGCCAGAGTGTCTGCATCCAATTCGGTGTCGCCGGTTGTCGCCCCGACTAACGCCATGATTCCATTATCGATAGCGCCGACAACTTCATTCTCTACTTTTACTCGCGCCCACGAAACGCGTTGCAGCACCAATCTCATCAATATCCCTTACCGACGCGTTAGATACTGGCGATTCTCAATTTTGTCAACTAAAACTGTAGAGCCAAAAAGGAGTCACGGTACCAACTTGTCATATTACTTTAAGTATTTTGTGTAATTCCTTATAAATCAACGCCTATCCTACCCCTAAAACAGCGATGGTCGGAACAAGTCGTTCCGACCATCATATCGCAGTCAATTTAGGCAGTCTCTAATGGAAAACTACAGGCTCTCTAACGCCAATTCCACATCGGCAATCTTCCACGCCGCGTCAAACTCTGCACGCACCTTCTTCGCGTCCTCTTCTCGACCCTGTACCTTCAAAGACTCCCAAAGTCCGTAAAGTGCTCGGCCGCTCTTCGGGTGAACAACCAACTCCTCGCGAAACGCCTTTTCCGCCTCGGCTGCCATCTTGTTCTTCAGTAGAAGCGCACCCAACGATTCGCGTGCATTGATGTACCAACCTTCTGGCTCATCGTAACTCAAGGTATCTTGTGCCGCGACCGCGTGACGCAAGTGGCCGATCGCTTCGGTGCTCTTCCCTTCGGCCTCCGCAATTTTGCCTCTAAGCATATGTCGTGCGATTTCCGTGGCCCGCCGCGCATCGTTAATTGCACCGATGACACAAACCTCGGGCATCTGCTTCTCGGCACTTTCAAACGCCGCGAATTCTTCCCTTGCAGAAGTCACATTCCCCTTGGCCGCGTGAGCCATTCCGCGTGCAAAGTGCTTAAAGGTTGACATGATCGCCAAACCGCTGTCGGGGATATTCGTCGCAAGGATTTCATCCCACTTATTGAATTGTGCCAGCACGAAATAACGTGTCGGCAGAATCCCTGCTACCATTGGGTCCAGTTTTGCATAAGGAAAGATCTCCCGCTCAAGCCGCCCCGTCTCTGCCATCGCTTCTTCGTACCGTCCCGCAAAAGCGCAGGAAACGGCCAGGAAGTGAATATTGTGCGGATAGTAACTCATGCTGTAAAATCCGATTCCTCCTCCAGCGACATAAGCACTGTCAACTTTCACTGCCTGCCGGTTTGCCAGAATCGATTGCTCGTATTCACCCATGCGGATGTAAGTGTGCGCCGGCATATGCACCAAATGGCCCGCCCCGGGAACCAGCCCCGGAAGTCGCTGGGCGCTCGGAAGTGCCCGCTGCGGTTCTTTCGAAGCCTCCACCGCGTGTATGTAATAATGATTCGCTCCCGGATGGTTGGGATTAGCCGCAAGCACCTTCTCAATCGTCTTCACGATCTCGTCCGTCCCCTCGGCTGGTGTGCCGTCGCGATTCCAAAGTTGCCACGGCTTGAGGTTCATCATGCTTTCGGCATACAGCGTCGCTGCGTCAAGATCTTCCGGATACTTCTGTGAAAGCGCCTTCATCGCCGCCGAATAAGCCGCTTCAAACTTCGAGTAGTCCGCCTTCGGATCACTTGAATAGCGTTTTGTCAGCGCGTCAATGTAATCGCGCTCCTTCTCGCTTGCCGTTGACATCAATGCCCGCGCCTTCTGCAGCTCCGACCAAGCCCCTGCCGCCTGCAGCGTGTCCATCGGGCGATTGTAATTCGTGCCAAGCGCCAGTGCGATTCCCCAATGCGCCATCGCCAGATTGGAATCCAGAGAAGCCGCCTTGCAGAACGAGCGAATTGCCTCGTCATGATTGAACGCAAAGCACATGGTCATACCCTGATCGAAGTACGCCTGTGCCTCGGCATTCTTCGTCGATACCGCATGATGATGATTGCCGCGCCCTTCCATCAGTTCTGCCGGCAGCGTCAAGAGATAGTTCTGATTGTTCGAACAATACGGGCACGCACTAACTGCCCCGGTTGCGATCAAAACTGCCGCAAAGTAGACAACAACTCTGACCAAGCGGAAACGTGTTTTCATTATTCCTCCTCACTGAATGACGTTTGCTGCCAATTTAATATTTCTCGTTTGGGCAGGCAACAAGAATGTGGTTTAAGTAGAGCCATCTTTTGTTTCCATTGCATTCCGAACAGAATTGTAGCCGGTATTCCCCGCTTGCGCATTTGTGGACTTTGTTGTATACTAATTCAGTCTCGGGAGGCTGGTATTCTTAACAAGACGTTCGTCACTTTCATTGTCCTGATCACGCTTGCCCTGTTGTTGGTCAACTCCACTGCTCTCCACGCCGACACCTGCGACGTCTTAACTTGCGCTGATGCTAACAGTGACGGCTATATCAATCTCTCTGATGCCATTTCGGTAATAACTTTCGTACACAGCAATGGATCTGCTCCAGGTCGATGTGCCGATTTTGACAGTTATGATCTGCTGACCTTCCGTGACCCGATCTATATGGTGCGGATTATCTTTGGGGCAATCAATACTTTTAACTGCGTCGAACATCCCAAGTTGATTGCAGCGCCCGCTAGTGAGATGTCAATCCGCTACGAGCACATCATTCAGAGGGACGATACTCTAGCGACACTTCGCATCTACTTTACAAATAACTCCGATCTTACAATCACCGACTTCAATCTGCCGTTATCAGTTCGAGTTTCAGGCCTTGTGCCGGCTTCGATTGTCCTTAATACCGCTGTCTCAACATTTCCATCAGTATCGAGCAGACTGATTGATTCAACAACTGGGGTGATTCAGTTTCTCCGTCTCGATGCGCCAACCGCTCCCGGCGACTACATCATTTGCGACATCACTGTCCGCGTCGCCCCCTCACCGATCTTGCGCCATGTGACTCTGGAATATGCCGAATTCGGCCCCTATATGACCGGCGTCTTCGAACCACCCAATTCCGCCTGCAACTACATCATGTTTCTCGATGACAGCCTCAATGCCTGGCGCCCGGAACTTGTACCAACTTGCATGTACGGCGATGCCGACAATAACGGACAGTGGACGTTGTCCGACGCCGTTTATCTATTGGTCTACATCTTTGATGACCGACATGAACTCGCCGAAACGTGTCGCGGCGACGCCAACGCCACCGGATCGACCAATATCTCTGACGTTGCTTATCTGATCAATTTCCTTGTTGGCGGTGGACCGACGCCGCACTGCCCTTAGCCGGTTCTGCCAACTTCCGTGTCATTTTCATTTATCGTGGACTGTCTGAACAACTATGCGGTTGCTAAGAATCACCTTCTAAACTATATTGATTTCAGGAGTGCCATCCTGCACATCTACTCTGCGGAAAAAGTGCCAACCAGGAGGTTGTGAAAATGAATAACCGATCTAGCGCGTTACGGTTGATCTTACTTTGCCTATTGTTTCTTACTTTGGCAATGACAGTTGATGCCGGGGTCACCGGCGGAACGACGAGGGCTGATTTACTGCCCGAGCGCGGATTGCGCACCAGTTGCTTGCGTATGGATGTATATCCAACCTCTCAAGTCTCACTGTATGCGCCTGGGTATGCATTTAGTTATTTTTCGGATCAAAGCGACTATCTCTATGATGGCTATCTCGTACTTGGCAACTCTGCCGACAATTTGAGTTACTCGACGGCCATTCGCGGGACCGGAATACCAACACCCTCGAACCCATTTGGATATCTGTGGCCTGATTCGGAAGCTATGACCATCGATTCAGTCTCACCAACCGGTCATCGTGTGGCGGCGGGAAAGGGCTACAATCGCGATTCGACGATCATGTTCGATGTGCGGTGGTTCGCTTCCAAGCATCCGGATACGTGCGACACTTTCATCGGCGAATTCAAGATCTACAAGGGACCCAACGGCGGAACTGTTACGGGACTAACCATCGCGTATTTTGCCGATTGGGACGTGCCATCAGATTCACTGAACTACAATTACAGTGGAGTCGATCCGTCGCGCTCCATGATATACCAGCGCGGTGCCTATACGGGCGGACCCAACAACAATGCCAGTAGGTATGCTGCTATGGGCGGTCTTAGTTATAGGCGACAGATTATTGGAGGATTCGTGCTCCCGAGTTCTGTCTATATCTATCCGGAGGGCGGAGTATTCGAAAACGACTCCATTTGGAATCGTATGAGCATACTCCAGAACGGACAATTCTCGACCGCTCCCGGATCTGCCGATCCCGGAGTCGGGACCGGACCGGCAACCGATCTGGTTTCCGTATTGGTGCTCGACAGGAATCAGACTGTGGACAGTAATGACACACTTTACTACGGTGTTGTGTTGGCGGGCCAGCCTGTCGGTGGTACATTGTCAGGTCTGAAGAACGCCATCGATGAAGGATATGCTTTCTGCGCTAACCGCAATTTAGTACCGGGAGCGTTTTTTGAATGCTATTGTGGTGATTGTGACGGTAATGGAGTGATAACAATTTCTGACGCAGTCTGTATGATCTGCTATATCTTTGCAGGTTGCCCGCCTCCAACACCAATCTGTAATGGCGATGCCAACGGCACTGGCACGGTCGGCATTTCCGATGCCGTCTATCTCATAAATCACGTCTTTTTCGGCGGACCTGCGCCATTCTGCCCATAGGAATTGAGCATAGGAAACTAATATGAATCGTCAATTACAGTTATTTGCACTTTTCTTGTGCTTCGTCGCTGCCGCTATGCCAGGCGTTGACCTCCGCGCCGACACCTGTGACAGCCTCGTCTGCGGCGATGCCAATGGTGACGGCGCCTATAACATCAACGACATCACATTCATCACGAACTTTCTCTACGCAGGCGGACCTGCGCCTGCCCTTTGTGGCGATATCGATGGTTACGACCTGTTCACAATTCGTGATATCGTCGTTGGCGCAACAATGCAACCTGCAAATTGCGTCACCCAGCCCAAGATCGTCGCTCAACCCACGGATCAGATGACGATACTGTATCAGCGGTTGTTTTCGCAGAATCAAAGTTCGGCGACTTTCCCTTTGGAATTCCTTAACTCCTCGACCGAAAGCATCCGGGCATTCGATCTTCCATTGACTGTTAGAGTCGACGGCCAGATTCCGCTGTCGCTTTCAGTTGACCTCTCGGCTTCGACGTGGCCGGATCAGGGCATTGCCGTCAAGATTGACACTGTCGCCGGTACTTTTTTGATTTCGGATATCGATGGTTCCGTTCCGCCCGGCAATTACTTCCTATGTAACCTCACAATTGAGATGCCGTTTTCTGCAAAAACGCGCTACACGACAGTGGGATATGCCGAGCTTGCGCCGCATATGACCGGATTCTTCGCGCCGCCGAATTCAGCTTGCCACTATCCAATGTTCCTCGATCTCAATCTCAATGCCTGGAGACCTGACTTGCGAAGAGATTGTTTGTGCGGCGATGCGAACAACACCGGAAGTTTCTCGGTTTCCGATGCTGTGTTTATAATCTCTTACATTTTCGGTAGCCCTCCTGATCCCGGACTATGTCTCGTCGACGCCAATGCCAGCGGTGGCGTCAACATTTCTGATGCCGTCTATCTAATTAACTACATCTTCCTCGGCGGTCCGGAACCACATTGCCAGTAGAACAAGTGAACAGGAGAGTCACATGAACTATCGACTAACTTTAAGAACGCTGCTGCTTGTCGCAGCGGTCGCTGTGTCTGGACTTGACCTCCGTGCCGACACCTGTGACAGCCTCGTCTGCGGTGATGCTGACGGCAACGGGACATACGATATCAACGACCTCACTTTCATAACGAGCTTCCTCTATGGTGGCGGACCGGCCCCCGCCCTGTGTGGCGACATCGACGGTTACGATCTTATCACTATCCGTGATATTGTCGTTGGCGCAACAATGCAACCTGCAAATTGCGTCACCCAGCCCAAAATCGTTGCGCAACCGACAAGCCAATTGCAGATCACTTGCGGTGGCACGTTTCCGTTGAACCAGAGTTCGATAACCTTCGAGTTATCCTTCCGGAATATTTCTTCAGTAAACATCCACGCTTTTGATTTGCCGCTGTCCGTTCGCGTCGGAGGCGCAATTCCGCTTTCAATCACTGCTAATCTCGCAACCTCGACTTGGCCCGGCGAAGACATTACTATCACCATCGACACTGGCGCTGGTACCGTCTTTTTGTCGGATCTCGACGGATCAGTGCCTCCAGGTGAATATGACTTGTGCAGTATTACCGTGGAAATGTCGCCATCCCCTCTCAATCGCCCAATCGAATTCGAATATACCGAAATCGGTCCCCGCATGACCGGCGTCTTCGAACCGCCGAATTCCGCATGTCACTATCCAATGTTCCTCGACGACAATCTTAACGCCTTACAACCGATACTCCGAGAATACTGTCTTTGCGGCGATGGCAATGGTGACGGACGCTTTACGATCTCTGATGCGATTTACATTCTGAACGCAATATTCGCTGCTGGCGAGTACCCCTACCCTGTTTGTCTTGGAGACGCAAATGGCAGCTCTTCTGTAAATATCTCTGATGTCGTTTTGCTGATCAACTACATCTTTGGCGGCGGTCCGGAACCGCATTGCCCGTAGGTTACAATTAATACAGAAACCCCCCTCCGTTTCCGGAGAGGGGTTTTGCGTTGTGAGCGTATTACCTACTTCACGACTTCATAGTCCGACGTCTTCCCGCTACTTCTTCGCCAACAAGATCGGTGTACTGAACAGATCGATCACCTTGCGAGTGAACTCCGCAAACTTGACGCGATCAGAGTCCCCGGAATCAATCTGAAGGTGGTATTCCAAAGTCATGACCCGGTTCGACGGGTCCCACTTGCTCGCGTAAGTGATCTTTCCACCCGCATCGGCAAATTCTCCCGACGGCGGCAGTTCCGGATCGCCCAATTCAATTGGAACGAATAGCTCAATTGTCCGGTCATAGCGTCCGGCGACTCCATATAGGTCCACGGGAATTTCCATTCCTAATGCCTGGCTTGGTGCTACAAATGAAGGGTAACCCCTGGCAAATGTACTCAAGTTTGGCAGCGTTAGAATCTGGCTTGAACCGACCTTCTGCAGTCGCAACGGCAGACTGCCGTAGGCGACTTCTTCGAAACGATCCGAGGTCGAAGACAGTGAATCATGTCGAATCGAGTCCACGAGGACATCCAACTCCCAGAAATCCGCCAATTCCGATTCAAATGCCCGCCGGAACGCGTCAGTCGTCTCACCCTTGTGATCGTCGCGTCGAAATGCTGCATCCGTGTTCAGGAATTCCTGATAATAAACGAAATTCAGCCTCTCACCTTCTGGTCGAAGGACCAGCTTCTTCCTTGTCCAGGAATCGTCAGGACTCATAGCCGGAAGCCGGCGTAATTCCGCTTTCTTTGATCCGTCGATCGGAAGCGCTAACTGGTCCGCGATAAACGATGTAATCGAGCGATCAAAGGCCAGAGGCGAAGAGCTTGGATCTACGTAAAGAGTGTCGCCATCGAGAAGGCATCCGATGATCTCGTGATCAAACAGGAATTGCGGAAGCGGCAACAGCTCGCCGACATTTCGCGTCATAACCAGCACCGGCCACGCCGGCACTCCCGATTCGCGAAGCATCTTGATCAACAAATGGCTCTTGTCTTTGCAGTCACCCCACTGATTGCGCAGGACATCGTCGGGACGCTGCGGAATTGAGCCGTCATAATTGAAATCAATGACTTGATAGGGAATTTCCAATACGACCTTGTTATACAAGTTCTGGACCAACTCGCGCTTGTTGCTCGAACCGGCGCGCAATTGTTCTGCCCACGAAATGGTACGCGGGTTGTCATCCAGTACAGCCTCACTGACGGAATAGTACCAATCGTGCAATCCCTGCCAATCTTTCAATGTGGAAACGTAGATCTTCCCGAGATACTTCTCCGGCGCCGGTAACAGTCCAAGTTGCGACGGCATCGCGGGAGCATTTTCCCCGACATAGCTGGTCCGCTGAAATCCACAGTGGATGTCTTTCTTCGGTGCTGGCACGGGACCAACTGTCGCCCATTGAACATCTTTGCGATTGGTGAGAAGTGTAAACTCCCACTGTCGTTGGTACTCACCGCTTAAAGCCAGGTAACCATACCAGAACTCACGATAGAGATCGCCGCTCGTGGAACTCCAAAACCGCCGGCGGACCTCAATTGCGTCACCCGGTTTCAGATCCTGAAAGTAGACGTTCTCACCCTCTTCTTGCGCATCAAGAGACGGCATTCCCTTTCGCAAACGGCGTGCGATTAGGAGTTCACCGTCATCGTACTCTGGATCAAATCCGTAAGCCGCCTGTTGCAGATCTTCGACCGCCTGCTGATCTCGCAATACAGTAACGAAGTGTTGATCCGTACACGTCACGCCCGATTCGAAGAGAATGACCTGGCGTCGGTCAAGAAATGACCACCTCGACGCATCGCCCAACATTCCTTCGTCAGGTTCGGTTTGCCAAAGTTGACTCATGTCCGCATTGCCGAAGATGCTGTCGAGTCCACATCCATTGCGAAGGGAATCCAGCCCCCGGTACGGTATTGCCGCGGATGGTTTGTATTTGTGAATCCAAACAAGTTGTTGATTCGCCCCCTTCAGGTCGCCGGTCGAGACTAAGATGCGGTACTTTAAGTCGTACAGTTCGATATTTGCTGGATGCTTGTCAATCAGACTGTCAAGCAAAGGAACCATTTCGACTTGTCGATTCACTCTGGTGAGAATATTGTAGTATGAATAGAGAATTGAGTTCTCGTAGTCCCAATTGGCAAGTGCCGGCCGCATGCCGTCAATCGCCTCCTGATTTCGACCCAGCGCCTGAAAATAGTTGGGCTCTTGCGTGATTCTGGTGCCGCCAATTCCCGCCTTGTCGCAATACTCCAGAAATGTTCGGTACGCAGACTCCACATCATTCAGTTGTTGACTGTACATCCTGATTAGCAATTGATGTGTGCCAAAATACCCAGAAGTTGTCTCCTTCAACTTCTCCAACCGCTCCATCATTCCGGCAACGTCCCCATTCAATATCGGCTCGCAGGCCGCCATCATCAACAACATTGGCCGTTGCGGAAACTGTCTATCGAGATCAACGAAAGCCTTTATAACCGTGCTGTAGTCTGTCTCACTTACCGTAATCCAATCAGCCTGAATACGCGGACATGTCGTCGTTGCCAGCAACGATTGCAGTACTTGAGATGAAGGCCCAGAATCTTCCTTTATTACCAGCGCCTTGTATAGTGCATATCTTTCCAAAGCGGAAAGGCTGTCGAGCGCGTTCAAAGATTCGAATTCGTTTACAACTTCCCACGAATAGGCATTGTAGATCTGCAGTATCGCGCTCCAGAATCTCGTGTCTGGGGCCGTACCTTCTATCTGAATCCGTTCATTGAACACTTTAAAGATCGGATGCACGACCTTTGCCTCTGGACCGGCGAGCTTGTTGATATTGGTATAGCGCAGCCATCGCAGACCGGGAATGATTCTGAATTCCCCGTCGAGAATTTCGAACCTGAATGAGATTCTGTATGGATGAGCTGCAATCAGTGTAATTTCGTGCGGGCCAGTTGCAAGATGAACTTTTATTGACTCCCGGATCGTTGCATTTCGGTGCAATGGGTCCGAAAATACTTCGTCGCCATCCACCAATACCCGCACACTAAAACTGCCGCCAAACGCAATGTTGATGTCCATTTCTTCAGGAAGCTCAAAGAAGGACCGGAATTGGCAAGCAGAGTTTCCCATATCCTCAATCGCATTGCCCGAGAGAATATGGCCAATCGGCGCAATTGGGACGTAGTCCCACTCCAAGAGCGCGCCATGACGCCCGGCGCCCATTGCGAGCGTGTCAAGCGGCTCGCCCTCAAATTCGATCTTCCTGAACAGTGCAACATTAGACTCGTTGTCAAATGGCCCGGTGAGCCAGCCGCCCGGACATAGAGCCGACGTATCCACTGTCGGATCCATTCTAAGGCTGGCTTTGGTCGCGACCGAGTGCAGCATCCAGCGTCCGCAATAAGTCTCCATCGGATTTTCACTGGCATTGACGGCCAACCCGAGCGAGTGTGCGACCTCCATCATTCCGGCTTCATTCCCTAAGTCCGAGAACACAAGCTCGGCGACTGGCATTAAGTAGGCGTCCTTCGGATGCTTCGCAACCAGCTGTCGTGCCATTTCTATGGCCGTTGTGCCGTCCAGGTCGAAGAAGGCGGCCAACATGTTCCCGCGAAGCAAGCTTGCGTCATCGGGGTGCTTCTTTAGCTCTGAAGCAAATTCTTTGCGTGCAGTTGGAATGTCCAATTGCTGGAGTGCATTCCAAGCTTCCTTGCTACCGGCGTAAATTGACGCACAAGACGTGACAATTGCCAGTGTAGTCAGTATCGTAGTTAATCGAACTCGACCTGTCATGTACCCTCCAATTCCTCTTTGTCTGTACTGTATTGTGCTAATCGACTAGAAGATAGATATTAGGAATCTAAGGAGCAAGTCTGATTTCTTACAAATCTTGCGTAAGGAAAGGGGCCGCGCACAATAAAAAAAGGCGCACCAAGGTGCGCCTTCCCGTTACGAGACAGTTGAGGTTATTTGACTACTTCATAATCGGCATCCACAGCTTCCCCACTCGGAGCTTCCTGCGTTTGATCGCCGGCATCTCCTTGCGGTTGCGCTTGGCTTTGCTGTTGTTGCTGCTGCGAAGCGGCCCGCTGGTACAACTGCGAGGACGCATTCTGCATAATCGTCTGCAGGCGATCAGTCTCAGACTTCATCGCCGCAAAGTCCGTTCCATTCGTCAGTTCGCGAACCTTCTGAATCTGGCTCTCAAGATCGCCCTTCAATGAAGCGTCAATCTTGTCTCCATTCTCCTTCACGAACTTCTCGCACTGGAACGCCAGTTGGTCGGCGTTGTTTTTCGTCTCGACCTCGCCCTTGCGCTTGCGATCGGCGTCGGCGTTCGATTCAGCATCCCGCACCATCTTTTCGATCTCCTGCTTCGATAAGCCGGAGGATGACTCGATACGGATATGCTGCACCTTGCCGGTGCCCAGATCGCGTGCCGACACATTCAGGATGCCGTTGGCGTCGATATCGAAGGTCACCTCGATCTGCGGTACACCGCGCGGCGCCGTCGGTATTCCATCCAAAATGAAGCGCCCGATCGTGCGATTGTCGATCGCCATCTCGCGCTCTCCCTGAAGCACATGTATCTCCACCGAGTTCTGATTATCAGCCGCGGTTGAAAACACCTGCGCCTTCTTGGTCGGAATCGTCGTATTACGCTCAATCAACTTGGTCGCAACTCCGCCGAGCGTCTCAAGACCCAGAGACAACGGTGTCACATCCAGAAGAAGCACATCCTTCACGTCGCCGGTCAAGACACCGCCCTGAATCGCCGCACCGATGGCGACGACCTCGTCAGGATTCACACCCTTGTGCGCTTCTCTGCCGAAAAACTTCTCGACTTCTTCGATAACCTTCGGCATACGAGTCATACCGCCGACCAACACCACTTCACCGATGTCGCTGGTTGAAACTTTGGCATCAGCCATCGCTTTGCGAACCGGCTCCATACTGCGAGCAATCAGGTCTTCGACCATGCCCTCATATTTGGCGCGCGTCAACGTCATATTCAAATGCCTCGGTCCCGAAGCATCCGCCGTCACGAACGGCAGATTGATTGTCGTCTCCTTCGTGGAAGACAGTTCGATCTTCGCTTTTTCAGCAGCTTCTTTCAACCGCTGAATCGCCATCGGATCACGCGACAGATCGATTCCGTCAGTCTTCTTGAATTCCGCGACCATCCAATCGATGATCCGCTTGTCGAAGTCGTCGCCACCCAAATGCGTGTCGCCGTTGGTGGACAGCACTTCAAACACGCCATCGCCTAACTCGAGAATGGAGATGTCAAACGTACCGCCGCCAAGGTCAAACACTGCGACCTTTTGGCTCTTCTTCTTGTCCAAGCCATACGCCAGCGCCGCCGCCGTCGGCTCGTTGATGATTCGCATCACTTCGAGCCCGGCAATCTTGCCGGCATCCTTGGTCGCTTGACGTTGCGCATCGTTAAAGTACGCTG
>CAUJJY010000066.1 GCA_963205155.1 Candidatus Zixiibacteriota bacterium
TCCGGAGGCGGTGTACCGCAGGTTACCGCCATTATGGACGCAGTCTCGGCCGCATCCGCATCCAAGACTCCAATCATCGCCGATGGCGGTGTGCGTTATTCAGGCGATGTCTGCAAAGCCTTAGCCGCTGGCGCTCATTCAGTTATGATCGGCTCGATGTTGGCTGGCACTCAAGAGTCGCCGGGAGAGACTATCCTGTTGGAAGGCAGGAGCTTCAAGGTTTACCGCGGTATGGGTTCGATCGGTGCCATGAAAGACGGCGCCAAGGACCGGTACTTTCAGGAAGACCAGTCCGATATGACAAAACTGGTGCCAGAAGGCATCGAAGGGCGCGTCGCCTACAAAGGAAAACTGTCTGATCTCGTATTCCAATTGGTCGGCGGGCTACGGTCGGGAATGGGATTGGCAGGCGCAAAAGATATTGAGTCTTTGCGAACCATTACAAAATTTATTAGAGTTACTGCTGCCGGACTTCGGGAAAGCCACCCGCATGATGTTACCATCAGCAAAGAGGCTCCGAATTACCGGTCAATGTACTAGTAGAAAATAGCTGTTCATAGATTCCGGAGCAGGTTTGGCAGCCGCGTCCCGATTTCGGTCGGGATGAGGAAAGTCCGAGCTTCACTAAGCAGGATACCTCCTAACGGGAGGGCGGAGCAATCCGACGGACAGTGCAACAGAAAGATACCGCCACGCGGGAAACCGCGCGGTAAGGGTGAAATGGTGGTGTAAGAGACCACCGGCGGGGGAAGAGATTTCTCCGGACCGGCAAACCCTATCCGAAGCAAGACCGAATAGGGGAGGAGAGTTGCTTAGCTCGTTTGTACTCCCGGGTAGGTCGCTACAGGTTCCGCGTGAGCGGAATCGCAGAGAAATGGCTGCAGGCAATAGCCTTACAGAACTCGGCTTATAGCCTGCTGCGGAATCTATGATTAATTTACGAGGAAACACTTGCTCTTGAAAAACCGCGTAAAAATGCAGTGGGTGGTTGCGCCCGAGCCGGACTTCCGTCTCGTCGATGACATTGCACAAAAAGTTAACCTGCCACCACTTGTCGTCAAAATCCTTGTCAGCCGCAACATGACTGATCCGGTCGTCATAGACAAGTTTATCAATCCGAATATGTCCGACTTGGTCGATCCTTTCCTGATTCCTGGTATGGAAGCCGGCGTTGAACGCACCATTCAGGCGCTTCAGGAAAACGAAACGATCATGATTTACGGCGACTACGACGTCGATGGTATAACCGCCGCATCACTGATGTTCCTTGTGCTCAATAAACTCGGAGCCAACGTCCATTATTATCTACCCAACCGTCTAGTTGAAGGCTACGGACTTTCCGAGGAAGGCATTATTGAAGCCGAGCGCAAGGGCGCCTCGCTGATTATTTCGGTCGATACCGGCATCACCGCCGGCAAGGAAGTCGAATACGCCAAAGAAAAATTCATCGACTGCGTCATCACCGACCATCACGAACCGGGCGAAACGCTTCCCAATGCCGCCGCCGTCGTCAACCCCAAGCTGGGACCGTCAATCGGTCGTGAACTTGCCGGAGTGGGCGTCGCTTTCAAGTTTGCTCAAGGACTTTACTCGCGTCTTGGACAGGACCAAACTGAACTCTACGAACACCTCGACTTGGTCGCGCTGGGCACTTCCGCCGACGTCGTCCCGTTGGTTAACGAAAACCGCATTTTGACCAGCTTTGGCATTGGCCAGATTATGCGTTCCTCCAAGCCGGGTCTCAAATCGCTGGTCTTCGAATGCGACCTGATGGGTAAGGAAATTACCACTAGCCAGATCGTTTTCATCATTGCACCGCGCATCAACGCGGTCGGACGTCTCGGTGGCGCCGAAAAGGCAATCAAACTGCTGACGACCAAAGATACCCAAACCGCCAGCAGCATTGCAAAATTCCTCGAAATTGAAAATCGCCGGCGCAAATCAATCGACGAGAACACGCTTGAAGAAGCTCTTGGTCAGATTGAAAAGTCCGTCGATCTCGAAAATGACAAAGCCATTGTCCTCCACTCCGAAGGCTGGCATCAAGGCGTCATCGGAATTGTCGCCTCGCGTCTGGTTGAAAAATACTATCTGCCCACAGTGCTGATTGCAGTCGACAACAACGAAGGCAAAGGCTCCGGCCGCTCTATTCCGGGCTTCCACCTGCACGATGCCCTCAAAAGCTGCGAAGACCTGCTCCTCCGCTATGGTGGCCACAAGTACGCAGCCGGGATGTCGATTGCCCCGGAACGCATTAAGGAATTCCAACAGCGCTTCAAGCGCGTTGCCGCATCCCAACTGAATCCCGAGGACCTGATTCGCAAACTGCATATCGATGCCGAACTGGACCTCGATGACATCGACTTTGATCTCGTCGATATGCTGGAACGTTTTGCGCCGTTTGGACCGGAAAACATGAAAACCGTGTTCATCACCCGCAATCTCGAAATCGTCGGCTCGCCGCAGATCGTTGGCCGCAATCACCTTCGCATGCGGGTCCGCTCCGGCCGTAAGGTCTTCGACGTAATCGGATTCGGCTTCGGTGACTATGCCGAGCAGTTATCGATGCACGGTGTCGATTTTGCCATGGCTTACGTTATCGAAAAGAACATCCACAACGGTGTGACCAAGATTCAGCTTCGGGTCAAAGATATCCGCTGGAGCTAAACAGTGGCTCTGCTGGATGACTTCAAACGTGGCGACCGTCGCGCACTCTCCAAAATAATCACGCACATCGAAAACCGGCGCGAAGGCTACCGCACGATTTTGGCGCAAATCTCCCGCTTCGAGCGCAAAGCCTTTCGTATCGGAATTACCGGCCCTCCGGGGGCAGGGAAGTCGACACTGGTAGACTCATTGGTCGCCAAACTTGCCAACACCGGCAAAAAAATCGGCGTCGTTGCGATTGACCCTTCTTCGCCATTCACCGGTGGCGCGTTACTCGGTGACCGCGTCCGCATGCAGCATTTGGCCGACAAGGACAAAGTCTTTATTCGTAGTATGGCCTCACGCGGGCAATCAGGTGGGTTGGCTGCCGCCACCCGCGATGTTATCACCGTGCTCGACGCCTTCGGCATGGACTTGATAATCATCGAGACCGTAGGAATTGGCCAGATTGAACTTGATATTATCGAAGCCTGCGACACCGTCGTGGTCATCTTAGTCCCGGAATCGGGCGACATGATCCAGACCATGAAAGCCGGTCTTATGGAAATTGCCGACATTTTCTGTGTCAACAAGATCGACCGCCCCGGCGCCGACCGATTGGTAAGCTATCTCAACAACATGATCCACGAGCGCTTGGGCGAATTCAGCCAGGAATTTCCCGCCGTCGGCACAAACGCGGTCAGCGGTCTTGGTGTAGATAAGTTGTCGGATGCCATTTCGCGGCATCGTGATTATATTGTCGGAAACGGCATGTTCGAGCAGCGCCGCAAGCGCCAGCTCAAGAATGAGATTCTTTCCAGCGTCCGGGATCGGATTGTCAAGGATCTCGACCACATGATTGATCTCGACGGACAGTTCGAATCGATCTCGTCAAAACTCAACTCCGGCGAGACCGATCCGTACACTGCCGCTGATGAAATTTACGAACACTACTTTCGCGGGAGACTGGTAAATGGCTGAAATCAAAAATCAATCCGCCGCCAGCGATCAGCAATTCGAGGACGCCCTCAAGAAAGCCCACCGTGAGTGGAAAGCCGCCGCCGATCGCAGCGCCAATGCCAAGAAGAAGTATGTCACCGTCTCGTCCGCGCCGATTGATCCGCTCTATACGCCGGAACACGTCAAAGACATGGATTTTTTCCGCGATCTTAATTTCCCCGGTGAATTTCCCTACACGCGCGGCGTCCACGCCTCGATGTATCGCGGGAAACCTTGGACGATGCGCCAATTTTCCGGCATGGGCACACCGGAACAGACCAACGAGCGATATCATTATTTGCTAAGCCAGGGACAGCACGGCCTCTCAGTAGCCTTTGATCTTCCGACCTTGATGGGCTACGACTCCGATCATCCGCGCTCGCTCGGCGAAGTCGGCAAGTGCGGCGTCGCCGTTGATACCTTGCTTGATATGGAAAAAATCTTCGACGGCATCGATCTCGCCAAGATCTCAACCTCGATGACCATCAACGCGCCGGCCGCAATTCTGTTGGCGATGTACATCGTCGTTGCCGAAAAACAGGGCGTCTCGATGGACAAGCTTTCCGGTACCTTGCAGAACGATATTCTTAAAGAGTATATCGCCCAGAAGGAATGGATCTATCCGCCCGAACCGTCAGTGCAATTGATCGTGGATACAATCGAATTCGGCACCAAGCATATGCCGCTGTGGAATACCATTTCCATTTCCGGCTATCATATTCGCGAGGCCGGCTCCACGGCCGCGCAGGAACTCGCATTTACGCTGGCCGATGGATTCACCTACATCGAAAAGTCAATTGAACGCGGTCTCGATGTCGATGACTTCGCACCGCGTCTTTCCTTCTTCTTCAGTGCGCATATGGACTTCTTCGAGGAAATCGCCAAGTATCGCGCCGCTCGCCGCATTTACGCCAAACGCATGCGCGACAAGTACGGCGCCAAAAATCCGCGCTCGTGGATGCTCCGCTTCCACACGCAGACCGCCGGTTGCTCGCTCAATGCCCAACAACCCGAATTGAACTTGGTGCGAACGGCACTCGAAGGTCTGTCCGCCGTGCTCGGCGGCACCCAGTCACTGCACACCAACGCCATGGATGAGACTCTTGCGTTGCCGTCAGATAAGGCGGCATTACTGGCGCTGCGTACACAACAAGTCTTGGCGCATGAAACGGGAGTGGTTAATACCATTGATCCGCTCGGTGGTTCTTATTTCGTTGAAGCGCTCACCAGCCGTATCGAAGCCGAAGCCGAAGCTTATTTCGACGAGATCGATCGACGCGGCGGCGTGATGGCCTGCATCGAAGAAGGCTACCTCCAGCGTGAATTGGCGCGGGCGGCTTATATCTATCAACAGGAAATCGACAGCAAGGAACGCATCATCGTCGGCGTCAATGACTATGTGCTTGAGAACGAGAAGATCGAAATTCCGATTTTGGTCATCGATCCCGAAGTCGAAGCGAAACAATGCGCCTCGATTAAGAAGGCCAAGTCAATTCGCAATGACAAACGCGTCGCCGAAACTCTCGAAGAATTGCGTCAGGCTTGCCGCGACAACAAGAACCGAATGCCGTTCTTGATCAACTGCGTTCGAGAATATTGCACCCTCGGCGAAATGTGCCTGGCGATGCAGGACGTCTTCGGCGACTACGTCGAACCGCCGATCATATAGCGATCGCTAAGCGGTTTCGCGAATGGGCGCGGATTGTGGACCCGTCATTCCGGCGAAGGCCGGAATCCAGGCTTGTATGTCAAATCTCCTGAGGTTTTGACAATTCGGTTCTGTGGGTTCGACTTCAGTCGAACATCGCGCCGCAGGCGCGAGAATTCCCCTCTTGAGAGGGGTGACTTGGACGCGCGAAGGATGAGCGCGGGCGAGCCGGGGTGTGTTGGTAAGAATTATGACTAACATTCAGGATACAAAACATGTCTGACAAAATTCGCGTTCTACTCGCCAAAGCCGGCCTTGATGGCCACGACCGGGGCATCAAAGTCATCGCCGCCGCCATGCGCGACGCCGGGTTTGAAGTAATCTATACGGGACTTCGCCAGACCCCGGAAATGATCGCTGAAGCCGCTTTGCAGGAAGACGTCGATGCTATCGGCGTATCGATTCTTTCCGGCGCCCACATGACATTATTTCCGCTGATTTACAAAGCAATGGAAGCGCGCAAGTGCACCGACATCATTCTCTTCGGCGGCGGAATCATGACCGAAGAGGAAATGGTCATATTGCACTCACAGGGCACAGACAAGCTCTTCGGACCCGGCACCCCGACACCAGACATCATCGCCTACGTCAAGGACGTCGTCGCTCGCAAACGAAAATCCGAGAAGATAATTTAGTCTGGGCGCGTCGGCGTGGAGCTCGGAATCGTCATTTCGGCAATATTACTCCCTTTGAAAGACCGAAAGCCTGCCTAATCTCCCACTTGAGGGACTGTTAAAGAACCGTCCGAAATTGTCGTCCTGAGCGCAGCGAAGGATCTGTTCATGTTGCGTAACAAAGACTAACAGATTCGTCACCTGCGCAGCGGTTCAAATGACGCGGGAGGGGTTTTTCATCACTCCCTGGAGAGGGGTGGCGCAGATGCGAGGAACGAGCGGCTGCGACTGGGTGTGTAAAGTCCACAGTCGTCGTGCTTGACTCGAGTGGTGACAATTCAAGACGACGCTCTTTCTAGCCCAACTTGAAACCCGAAGTGTCAATCGATACCCCCCAACAAATTCGTTGATTTTCCGATCCGCAATTGGTTAATTGCTCACCTTGATTGACTTTTTCTGTTGAGGGAGATCCTATGACATTCAATGTATCAGAAGTCCAGCAGCCAATTCGCGACATGATGCGCGCTTTCGGCCCCAAAAT
>CAUJJY010000067.1 GCA_963205155.1 Candidatus Zixiibacteriota bacterium
CGAAGCGCCAAGGCGGGTCAACCGGCGATGATCTACAGTCACCCGTATGAGTTGGGCAGTCAGATAGTTCAAGTGAAGCCGATGTCGGCCTATCGAAGGTTCAGGCACTATTATCACACCAAGCACGGGTTGCAGCGCCTGGAGCGAGTATTACACGGGTTCACCGTCGATACGGTAGTGGCGGTATTGCGACGACATGGAATGAAGGAATAGGAATGACAGAAAACGTGTCACACGACCACCAACGGGCAGGAGCGTACTTCGACCGGAAGGCGGAGCTGTTCGATTCTTTGTATAGTTTGGACAAGGCCACGCCGTTCATGCGCTTCATGAACCGCCACTTTCGCAATGATATTTATGAGCGATATCTTTTGACAGTCAACCACGTCAAGGCGGTCAAGGCGCAGAGTGTGCTTGATGTTGGAGTCGGCAGCGGGCGCTATGCCACGGGTTACGCCGAGGCGGGTGTCAAGCGGGTAGTAGGCGTTGATATCAGCAGTTCGATGTTGGACTTGGCGCGAGAGCATGTGAAGCAGCTAAATGGCTCGCAGACAAAGTTCGAGTTTGTTTTATCGGATATCGATGCATATCAGACAGCCGATAGATTCGACGTGGTGGTGGCGATGGGATTTTTCGACTACATCAGCGAGCCGGTGCCGAGTTTGAAGAAGCTCCGTGAGTTCTGCACGCACTCGGTGATCGCTTCATTTCCGAGCATTTCCTTCTATCGCACACCGCTACGCAAGGTGCGTTATGCAATCAAGAAGTGCCCAGTCTACTTCTATCGCGTCGAGCAGATTGAGCGACTGGCGCACGAGGCCGGATTCTCCAAGTGCTCGGTGACGAAGATCAAAGGTGCGGGCATGGACTATGTCGCCATCATGACTCGCTAATGGACAGAGGCGATGAGGATATCTAAAAGTGAGCAGCATCCGGGCGTGTCAATCATACTCGCGGTACGAAATGAAGCAGAGCATTTGGACGATTGTCTGCGTGCACTTGCGACCCTGGATTATCCCGGTGACAAATTGGAGATACTGCTTGTTGATGGAATGTCGGATGACGGCACAGCGAGGATTATTGCAAAATGGGCGGGGCGTGATGGCCGCATCAAGTCGCTCCAGAATCCGCGCAAGACAGTGTCGTGCGGAATGAATCTGGGTATCGCGGCAGCAAAGTACGACTACGTTCTCTGGATCTCCGGGCATGCGATTTTGCAACCGGCTCACATTCACCAGTGCTTATCGACGATGGACACCAAAGGCGCGGTCGCGGTTGGAGGAGTGCTCACAACAAAGGGAACGACGACGATCGGCAGGATTAATGCGGCGGTGCTGTCGCATCCGTTTGGCGTCGGTGGCGGGGCGCATCGAATCGGCGGTCGCTCCGGGTGGGTGCCGGTGGTGACGATGGCGTTGTACCGCAAGGAGGCGATTGTCAATGCGGGCGGTTTTGATGAGACATTGCAGCGCAGTCAGGATAATGACTTGCATCACCGGATGAATAAACTGGGTTTGCGCTCGTATCTCGATGTCGAAGTCAATCCAACTTATCTGTGCAGGAATACCTTTCGCGGGTTCTTGCGCCAGGCCTGGAATAACGGATTTTGGAATATCATGCTGTCGCGGCGCGGGTATGGCGGGTTTTCACCCCGACATTTTGTGCCGATGGCTTTTGTGGGCGGACAACTGATTTTGCTATTGTTGGGATTCTTCCTGCCAATTGCGTGGTGGATACTTGGCGGAGCGCTGGCGCTGTATATGATGTGCGCACTGGCTGTTTCGATAACAGCGGCAATCAAGGCGCAATTGTCGTGGCAGGTGATTGTATTACCAGTTTGGTTTGCAGCGTTGCATTACACATATGGCATAGCTTCGTGGTCGGGATTCTTGAAAGCGAAGGACTTTGACAAGAAATGACAACGATGAATCAAGATATCACGAGGAAGTCACTTCTGGACAAGTTTCTGGGAATATTCGCCGAGGTCCATGGCGGCGAAGGCGCACTGTCGCTGTTGATGACTCTGAATATCTTCTTGATTCTGACAGCATATTACATCGCAAAAGTCGTTCGTGAGCCGTTGATTCTTGCCGGCGGCGGCGCGGAAGTCAAAGCGTATTCATCGGCACTTCAAGCAATCGTGCTGGTCGGCGCGGTAAACCTCTATGCATACATGGTCGCGCGATTTGATCGGCGTAAGCTCCTTAATACAGTAGTGATTTTCTTCACGGCATGCTTTGTGGCGTTCTATTTGCTGGGATTAGCAGATACACGTTATCTCGGCGTGATCTACTTTGTCTGGGTAGGTGTTTTCAGTCTGACGGTAATCGCGCAGTTCTGGTCATTTGCCAATGACATTTACACACCGGCAGAAGGCAAGCGCTTGTTTGCGATTATTGCTTTTGGCGGTTCAGCCGGGGCGGTATTGGGCGCCAAGTTTGCGGAAGTATTGATAGACGTAATCGGGATCTATGAATTGCTTCTGGTGTCAGCCGGGTTGCTGTTGGCGAGCCTGTTGATTACGAATTATGTCGAATCGCGAAAACGCAACCGGCCGTTGCCAAATGTCGCTGCAGCAGTAGTTGCAGAGCCACCGATGTCGAAGGAGGGCGCGTTCAAAGTCGTCTTCAGACACCGATACTTGCTGTTGATTGCGATAATGATATTGTTGACGAACTGGGTCAATACGACGGGAGAGTATATACTCGGCAACGTAGTCAGCAAGGCGGCGCAGGCCTCGGTGAGCGGAATTGTTGATGCCGAGGCAGCCAAACAGGCGGAGCGGGTATTTATCGGTAAGTTTTACGGTGACTTTTTCTTCTATGTGAATCTGCTTGGATTTCTGTTGCAGCTTTTCATTGTGTCGCGGGTGGTGAAGTATCTTGGTATGCGGGTAGCGATCATGGCATTGCCGGCGATTGCTCTGGGCGGGTATTTTTTGATCGCGTTCACTCCCCTGCTGTCATTGATTCGCCTGGCGAAGACGGCGGAGAACGCCACCGATTATTCGCTCAATAATACCGCGCGCCAGATGCTATTCTTGCCGACGACGCGCGAGCAGAAATACAAGGCAAAGGTGGCGATTGATAGTTTCTTCGTGCGCGCCGGCGATGTGTTGTCGGCAGGATTGGTGTATGCAGGAATACATTGGCTGACATTCAGTGTGACGCAGTTTGCAATTGTGAATTTGGTGCTGGTGATGGTTTGGCTGGCGATTGCGTTTTTGGTGGCACGTGAGAACAAGCAGTTAATGCAGGCGTAGCGGATTATTCGTTCAATCTCTCCCCCTATCTTCAGAATGTCTTCGGGTGACTAACCGAGACGTTTGATGGCTTCTTCGTAAGGCGTAAAGCCGCGCGGTCTGCCATTGCCCGGTGAATCCGGTTTGTGGAATGCAGGGCTGTCGCTAATGATCTTCAGGAGATTTTCACGTTCACTTGGTTTGGCGAGATGGGCAATTCCCACGGCACGTTCGCCAAGACTTAGCGTGCGCGGATCGAGTGACCCATATTCGGTGACGAGGATGACCTTGTCGACAGGTGTGGCGGTAGTCGTAATTCCGGCCGGACAACGATCAACGATTTTCGAGATGCCTTCGCTGGTTTGCGATTTTAGCGCGATAATGGCGACGCCGCCTTCGGAATACTGTGAGCCCCGGATGAAGTCGCTTTGGCCACCGACGCCCGAGTAAATTTTGCGTGCTTCGAGCGAGTCGGCCCAGACGTTGCCGTGGAGGTCGACACCGATGGCGCTGTTGATTGAAACCATCTTCGGCTGTTCGGCGATCTTGAAAACGCTGTTGGTGTAGTTACTGGGACGGCTTTGCACGGCGCTATTGAAACTTAACCAATCGTAACCATCTTGATTCTCGGAGAGGAAGATGGAAGCGACCGAGAAATTGAGATTCTGCTTCCAGCGATTAGTCGCAACGCCCTTCTTGACAAGCTTGGCCATAGCGTCGGCAAACAGCTCTGTGTGGATAGCGAGATCTTTCACGCCTTTCTTGAGGATGGCTTCGGTAACCGCCTCGGGAACTTCACCGATTCCATATTGGAGAGTCGATCCGGGTTCGCTGCCGGAGCCGTCGCAGATATAGAGAGCAGCGATGATCTCGCCAATGCGGGTGGCAACGCTATCCGGCTCGGGTATCGGGCTGGAAGGCAGCGGATAGTCAACATCAAGGACGTAATCGAGCATACTCTCGGGAACGGTGGTGCCAAGGACGAAGGGCATTTTGGCATTTCGCTCGGCGATCACGATGCCGCCATTCTTGTGGCAGGTGAAGATGGCCTCGAGCACGCCCTCGACGGTAGTGCCGAGGCTGTAGTTGCCACCGCGGTCGGGACCATTGACCTGCAGGAGAACGACATTGGGTTTGATGGCGCTACGGACATAGCGCGGAATTTCCGAGAGATGGATGGGGTGATAATAGGCCCACCCCTTGTTGACGGCCTCACGCGTAATGTAACTATTGAAAATGATTCGATGGGTAAGCGTGGCACAGCGTTTCTCGGTGAAGAGCGGTCGGATTCTTTCACCGAGCCAGAGTACTCCGTAGGTGTCGATACCTTTGATGGAATAGTCCTGTCCTAATTGCTCCATGAGCACTTGGGGAGTTGCGGCATTGCCGGAGATATAGATCACGCTTCCTGGTTGAATCAAGAGCGGATTTATTACTTCGTCTACGGAGTTAACCCTAATCATATAAATAAGATACCGAATTTTCGATTCGATTTCAATCGTTTATTATTCTATCGACATTTGCGTTCAAATAAATACTATGGTACAAGAACTGTTGGAGCGGACATGCTTCCGGCGAATTCTAGCTCTTTAGATATTCGATTACTTCTTCAATCTCTTTGACTTAGCAAGAACACAGAGGGCTAAACGGGGTTGGCTTCAACCGCTTCGGAGGCGGACGCCTTTACACCTGTTGACTTTCGGGTGGAAAGATAGGTGTAGAGCGCCGGGATGACATAGAGAGTCAATACCAGTGAGAATAATAGGCCGCCGATAATCACGATACCCATCGAGATGCGGCTCTTGGCGGCGGCGCCCAGTGCAAGGGCGATCGGCAGAACACCAAAAGTGGTCGCCAAACTGGTCATCAGAATTGGACGGAAACGCTGGGTGGCGGCATCGATGACAGCTTCTGGAATTGAAAGTCCCTGTAATTGTCTTTGGTTAGCGAATTCGACGATTAAGATGCCGTTTTTGGTGACGATGCCGACAAGGGCAATGATACCGATTTGGCTGAAGATATTCAGAGTTTGTCCAAAGAGCCAAAGTGAGAGAACTGCTCCGGCGAGAGCGAGCGGTACGGTGAACATGATGGTTAGCGGATCGCGGAAGCTCTCAAACTGGGCAGAAAGAATCAAGTAGACCAGGATCAACGCGAGAATAAACGCAAAGAGCAGTGTATTCGAACTTTCGGCAAAGTCCTTGGCCGCGCCGCCAAGACTGGTGGAGAAGGACTCATCGAGCACTTCAGCGGCAATCTTGTCCATCTCGTTGATGGCACTACCGATAGTTTGTCCGGTGGCGGGAGAGGCGCTGACAGTTGCCGAGACGTAGCGATTGTACCGGTATAATTGCGGCGGGCTGCTGCGATAAGACATAGTCACCAGATTATCGAGCTGGATTAATTCGCCGCGGCTGTTGCGAATGTAGATGGAACTCAAGTCAAGCGGCTCGTCGCGATTTTCGCGATTGGCTTGTGCAATTACCGGGTATTGTTTGCCATTGAGAATGAAGAAGCCATAGCGTTGGCCGCTGAAAAATAACTGCAGGGTTTCTGCGATGTCCCGAACCGTGATTCCCAATGCGCGGGCGCGGTCGCGGTCGATCTCGATGGTCAACTCCGGCTTGTTGAACTTGAGGTCAAGATCGACCACCTGGAATGCCGGATTACTTTGAGCTCTCTCCATAAAGGGAGGGATGACCTCACGGAGGCGGTCAAAGTTGGGCGCCTGAATGATATACTGGACCGGTAGTCCGCGACCGCGAGTATTGCCAATGGTCTGCTCTTGAGTAACGAAGGCGCGCGCAAAGGTCTGGTCGCGTAATTCGCGACTGATCGCATCGGCGACCTGCTGTTGGGTACGTTCACGCTCATTGGGGGGAACCATGTTGATGCGTACAAATCCGGAATTGGCGGAGGAGTTTCCGCCACCGCCGGCCGTTACGGAAAGAATGACGTTTTTCTCGGGCAAGGTATCGACGATTCGAATCAGCCCGCCGATATAGTCATACATTGCTTCATATGAGGTTCCTTCCGGAGCGGTCGCGTTGATTATCAGCCGACTTTTGTCTTCCATGGGAGCAAGTTCCGACGGCAATATCGAGCCCAAACCGATGATGATTGCCACCGAGGCGACCATGATCACCAACGCCAAATAGCGGCGAGCGACAAATGTGCGCAAGGAGCGGTGATATGAAGCGCTAAGGCGGTTGAACATGCGCTCGCTCCAGAGGAAGAATTTGTTCTCGTGCGTGCTTTTGTGCAGAGTACGTGCACTTAACATCGGCGTCAAGGTTAGTGAGACGAAGGCAGAGATCAAAACTGATCCGGCAACGACGATGCCGAATTCCCGGAAGAGCCTGCCGGTCAGACCTTGCAAAAAGATAATCGGCAGGAAGACCGCGGCGAGTGTGATAGTGGTCGAGACGATGGCGAAAAAGATTTCGCGTGAGCCAGCGTGGCCGGCTTCGATGGGGTTCATTCCCCGTTCAATCTTGCTATAAATATTTTCGAGAACGACAATGGCGTCATCGACAACGATACCGGTCGAGAGCACAATCCCCAGAAGCGTCAGAAGATTGATGGAGAAGTCGGCGAAGTACATGATGAAGAAAGCGCCGATGAGCGAGATCGGAATAGCCAGCATTGGAATGATCGTCGTGCGCCAGTGGCGCAGAAACGCGAAGATAACCAACAATACGAGCAAAAAGGCGATCAGAATGGTCTCAACCACCTCGACAACCGCCTTGCGGATGTTGGCTGTGGAATCCATGGCGACGGCGAATTGCAGATCTTCCGGCACATCACGCCGGATTTGTTCGACGCGTTTATAGAATTCATCGGCAATGGCAATGTGGTTCGAGCCGGGTTGCGGGATGATGACCACCGAGACCATTGGCACGCCGCCGTTACCGCGCAGGCTGGTGCGTTCGTTTTCCGGCGCGAGGGTGGCTGTGCCGACATCTCGGAATTTCACGACCGAACCTTCGGTTTCCTTGACTATCAACTCGTTGAAGTCTTCCACACTTGACAGTCGCCCGAAAGTTCGAATCGAAAGTTCCGTGGCTAAGCCCTCGATACGGCCGGACGGCAGTTCAACGTTTTCGCGGTTGAGCGCATTACGGACATCGAGCGGAGTTAGTCCGTAGGCTGCCAAGCGCGCCGGATCGATCAGCAATTTCATCGAGTAGCGTTTTTCGCCCCAAATGCGCACTTCGCTAACTCCGGGAATCGTTTGAAGCCGTTCTTTAAACACATCATTGGCGTAAGCCGTGAGCTCAAGCAGGGAGCGTTTATCGGTGCGAACCGCCAAGGCGATAATCGGGCTGGAATCGGCATCGGATTTTGAAACTACCGGTGGGTCGACATCGGGAGGGAGGTTGCGCACGGCACGAGAAACGCGGTCGCGGACATCGTTGGCAGCATCTTCCATATCGACGCCCAGTTCAAACTCAACCGTGATCGAGCTGCGGCCATCACTGCTGGAGGATGTCAGCGAGCGAATTCCGGCGATACCATTGATTGACTCTTCAAGCGGTTCGGTGATTTGCGATTCGACGACATCGGCATTGGCGCCGGTGTAGTTGGTTTGCACGGTGATAACCGGCGGGTCGACTGAAGGGTATTCGCGGACACCGAGAAAGAGGAAGCCGATGGCTCCGAACAGAACGATTAGAATTGAAAGGACGATAGATAAGACGGGGCGTTCGATGCAGACCGAGGAGATGTTCATTCAAACACTCCGGTCAATTCGCCTGAAAGGATTGAATCTTCACTCCCCTGCCGTCGGCAAGTTGAAGGAGTCCAGTAACAATTAATGTATCGGAAGCAGAAAGACCGCTGGTTATTTGGATGCTTTTTTCTGTCCGGATTCCGGTTTTCACCGGTACCGATCGTGCTTTGCCATTCTCGCAGACAAAGACTTTCTCGCCGCTGATTTCGGGAATCAGTGCGCTGGTCGGGATGACAATGGCATCCGCGAGCTCGTGCAGGGTGATTTCCACTTTTGCGAATGAGCCGGGCATAAGGGCTTGAGTTGGATTAGGAATCATCGCGCGGGTCTTGATGGTACGTGTGCCGGCATCAATCTTTGATTCGACGGCATAGACGACGCCTTTGGAGACTTCTTCTGATTCGCCAACTCGCACCAGAATTTCAATGCCGTTCTTTAATTCCTGCGAATACTTCTCGGGAACGGAAAACTCGACCTTCATTGGATCAAGGTCTTGCATGGTTGCGGCGAGCATATTTGGTGAGACGTATCCGCCTTCACTGACATAGCGGAGGCCGACGACACCATCGAAGGGAGCGCGGATTTCGGTTTTTGCCAGTTGAGATTCGATTACTTCTTTTTCGGCCTGAATCAGTTTGAGGGCGTTGAGCGATTTGTCATATTCTTCCTGGCTAATGACGTTGATTTCAAAGAGCTGGCGTTTGCGGTGCTCCTCGTCGGCAGCTTGCTTCTCTTCCAGTTCCTTGCGTTTTTGCTGGGCCAATAGTTCGCGGTCGTTGATTTTCAGCATGAGCTCGCCTTTGGAGATGCTGCGGCCCTCATCGAAGTACACGCCAATAATGCGGCCGGAGATTTCAGGTCGAAGTTCAACCTCTTCATTGGCGAGAAGCGTTCCGGTCGTGAATATCTGATTGCGCAAGAGCTGCGGTTGGACGACAAGGGCTTCCACGGATAGCAAGTTTGCACCGGACTCGCGGCCCACCGGCTTGCTGCTACTCTGACCGCAACCGATTAGGGTCAAGCCGGATACGATGGTGGTGACGGCCAAGACGAATTTGGTGAACTTGGAAACAATATCAATAAACATCAATTATTTAACCTCATACATCCAATATAGTTCCACGTCGACTTTGAGACACTAAGTATGGCGATTTTCTTGCGAATTGTCACTGGATTTCGGGCTTGATCTGGCAGTGGATTCGACGTTCGCGACTGCGTACCCGACCTACGCAGTTGTTACGTTTTTTTGCCCAATAATTCAGACTTGACGAAATTCATCCCGAGAGCAACCTTGTATCTGACTGGTCTATCATATCATTTCGGTCGTGACTGAATTGTGTGACTTTCGTACGTTGAACCAGTCACTACATCCCAAATCTTCGCACCAGACCTTTGTCGCTTTCAACCTTGAGACAAAAGGGTCTGGTAATCGAGGCCGGATGTAATCGTCGAACCTCTCCCGGCGATTCAGTCCTACCGGCAAGAGGTTCATCTTGACAGCACAGAACTGGAATTAAGCAAGTACTTAGGCGGTTAGGGCGCATCATTGGAAATTGATGGCAGTCGCCGCGAGCGCTGATATTTCTGGTCTAATCAGGAAGGTGCTTTCGCTGAAGTAATCTGTACTACTGGGCAACCGGGATCAGGTGAAGAGGACTTCGGTTCTCTTCGCCACCCGGCACCGAAGTTTGGAGTGCGAGTCGGAATGGTAGATCGCTCAACAGCGAGTATTGCGGTTCGAATGTAGAGTGCTTTGTCGACTCAACTCATTGTGGTTGTTGGAGATCGACGCTCACTACGTACGTCACGTACGAAGTCCGTGCCTATTTTTAGGGGGCATAGAAGAGTTGACTATCTATGTTGTCTTTTGTAGGTTTGGGTATACTCTTGGTCATCCAGTAATGGCAATTTGAGTTCGTAATCTTGATGATTTTGAATTGACGAGCTGGTTCGCCTGCAGGGCGAAGCGAGCGACGTTTCTTACTTCACAACGGTAATTCTCGTGAGCAAACAGGGAGGGTCAAAAGCAATAGTCAGTTGACACAAAATCTGGGGGCGGGCAGGCCATGGAGCGTTAATGCTACCGGGCCGACGGCACAATTCCGGGAGCAATCGTTTGATTCGCAGATTCGGCGAGTACGATCAGGACAAGTTGGCAGGAGGTGATGTCGTAGTCAGTGGTGTGAAGGCGCGCTCGGATATCGTTTAGATAGCGGGCGGATGACTTGGACAAAGGAGCGGGCACTCTGGCGAGATGAACAACATTCACGAACAGTCATAGGTAGAAAGCGGAACATCGAAATGCGCGTCATGGGATGACGCATTCACGTTCCATTTGGAAAATTCCTTTCGGAGGATGTTCAAATCTATTGGAGGAATGAGATAATGTTGTTAAGAAGATTTTCCTTAGCACTTGTTTTGCTATTGGCAGTGGTGTTCGCCAGTGCCATGGCATCAAACGGCGGCCGGCCGATTGCTTCGCCGGATGCTGATCTGACCGGGTTTGCGCCCGTCGGAACGCAGAATCGCCAAACCGCGCTGGGAACTCCCGGTGACGTGGTTAACTTCGGCACCGCAGTGACTCTCGGCGGAAATTATCTAAAAAAAATGCAGGCGGACGTCACTGAAGACAACGCCGGTAACGGGTCGGGAGGCAGCGAAACTCCGAACGATCCAGAAGATGCCGGATGGGATTGGGTTGTAACTTCACCACCTGCTCCCTTCTTCCATACGACGGCAGCCAGCGCAACCAACATCTATGGTGCAACGGTATTGGGCTTATACTACTCCTATCTTGAAACAAATGATGCCTCATATTTCACGGCATTGACCGATGCGGCAAATTGGATCCGCGATCATAGCGCGATTA
>CAUJJY010000068.1 GCA_963205155.1 Candidatus Zixiibacteriota bacterium
CCCAATCTCAACGCCGTCGAATTTCTCAACTACATGGCCGCACTCAAAGGCCTTGATGTCACTGTTAGCAAAAAGCGCATCGAAGAACTGCTCGTCATGACCAACCTCCTCGATGCCCGCAAACGCCCGCTCGGCGGATTCTCCGGCGGCATGAAACAGCGCATCGGCATCGCCCAGGCATTGCTTAACGATCCCCGCCTGCTCATCGTCGACGAACCAACTGTCGGTCTCGATCCCGAAGAACGCGTCCGCTTCCGCAACTTGCTCACCGATCTCTCCGGCGACCGGCTGGTGATTCTCTCGACGCACATTGTCTCCGATGTCGAATCCACCGCCGACAAGATCGCAGTTATGTCTGGAGGAAGATTGCTCTCCTACGCTACGCCGGAAGAGCTGGTTGCCTCTGTTCGCGGCAAAGTCTGGTCATGGACTGTCGCCAGCGATTCACTCGCGCAAGTCCGAAGTCAATATCTCGTTAGTTCCATGAACCGCACTCCCGGCGGACTCACTTTGCGTATCGTGTCGGCAGTCAAACCTGCCTCCGAATCCAGTCCGGCCGATCCGGGTCTTGAAGATGCTTACCTCTTCGCCATCTCCACCGATCGCTTAGCAACAGTATGACCGCTGGCCTCTCAACAATTTGGGCCATCGCATTGGCCGACTTCCGCGAACGTTCGCGTCGCTACTCCTTCTGGGTGTTCCTCGTGCTCATCGCCTATGCCACGTATTTGTTCATCCCCGCCTCCGGCGCGCCATACACAACGGTTCGTTTCGGCGATTATCGCGGCCTTTACAATTCGGCCTGGGTCTCGAGTCAGGTAACTCTGATGACAGTGGTCATCTTGTCACTCGTCGGATTCTACTTCATCAAAGGCGCAGTAAATCGCGAACGTCGTCTAAAGACCCACGAACTGCTCGCCTCATCGCCCATTAACAATCTCACCTATCTTGCCGGCAAATTCGGCGGGAACGTCATGGTAATGCTGTCGATGATTCTCACTCTTGCGCTGACTTCAGCTATCCTGCAATTTGCCCGCAACGAAGACCGCACGTTCAGGATCTTCGACTTGCTCGCGCCATACGTGCTCATCATCGCACCGGTGATGATCTTCATCGCTGCGCTCGCGATTCTCTTCGACTGCATAAGATTCCTGCGCGGCGGCATCGGCAACGTGATCTTCTATATCTTCTGGGTCTTCGCTATCGTCACCGGAGGCATGAACAATAAGCAGGTCACCCCGCTTCTCGACTTCTTCGGTATTAGCTATCTCTGGAATCAAATGATGGACGGCTGTTCCGCCGCAGTCAGTTCCTATGTTCCCTGGGAAGGCATTCACTCGCTAGGATTCAATTTCACTCTTTCTGGACCGCCGCAATTGGAGACATTTTTCTGGAGCGGACCCCATTGGACATCGACTTTCCTTTTCGGACGGCTTGTCTTGGTGTTGTTGTCCGTTGTTGTCGTTTCTGTGAGTGCCTCGCTGTTTCGTCGCTTCGATGAAGAACCCGGCAAAGTCAGACAATGGTTTCGCAGCAAGAAATCATCATCGATTTCTGATAATCCCCCTGCCGTCGTTTTGCCGTCCACAGAATCTCAACGCATCACGACCCTGACCCCGCTCACAGTTCGCTCACACAGAGTCACCCTGATTCGTCTATTAACCGCCGAACTGCGCATCGCCCTCAATGGCGTCTCAAAATGGTGGTATCTGATAGCCGCCGGGATTTTTGTTGCAGGAATGCTGACTCCGTTTGCGATCTCGCACAAATTCCTCCTTGCCGCCGCGTGGTTTTGGCCGCTACTCATCTGGTCGGCAATGGGTTGCCGCGACCAACTCTTCGATACCCGCCAAATGGTGCAGTCCACCCCCGGCGGTGTCTGGGCGCAGTTGTCGATGCAATGGCTCGCTGGATTTCTCATTGCCGCCGCCATCGGTGGATTCATCGGCATCCGCACCCTTATCACCGGCGACTTTGACCTGCTCGCCCACTGGCTGATCGGCGCAATGTTCATTCCGTCGTTGGCGATAACTGGCGGCGTCATTACCGGAGGTCGTAAGCTTTTCGAAGTGCTCTACACTCTCGTCTTCTATGTCGGCCCGCTCAACAAGACCCCCATGTGCGATTTCACCGGTAGCGTGACCTACGGTGATATCCAGTCGAGCGTAATCCTCTGGGCGACTATTACATTGATTCTGATGGTTGCCGCAATCGCCCTGCGGAAATGGCAGGTCCTGCGCAGTTGAGTTCTTCGCCGTCATTCTCACTTAATTCTCACTTTGCATTAATCACTGAAAATGCTTAGTTTCCTCCCGATGAAAAACATCAAGAGCATTCTTCTGGCTTTTTCGCTGCTAACCGCGACAAGTTTGATAAGCCCTGCAGCGGCACAGTCGCCGACTCCCACTCCGGCCGGCAAGCTTGTCGTACTGATCGTCGTCGACCAGATGCGCACCGATTATCTCACTCGCTTCGACAGCCTTTTTACCGGCGGCCTCGCCCGTTTGTCGCACAAGGGCTTCGTCTTCGCCAACGCGTTTCATAATCACGCTCACACCGAGACCGCAGTCGGCCACGCGACCATTACCACCGGCTCTTTCCCCAGTCGCCACGGAATTGTCGCCAACAGCTGGTTCGATGATTCGCTCGGAAGATTGGTTTACTGCATGGAAGATTCCACAGCTACAATTCCCGGCAATCAACTATTGGAAGGCCGCTCTCCAGCAAACATGCGCGCCGGCGGTATTGCCGACTGGCTCAATCGCAACCAACCCGAGTCCAAAGTCTACTCACTGGCGCTTAAAGACCGCGCCGCGATTGCCATGGGCAGTTACAGCACCGACGGCGCCTACTGGTACAATTCTGAAGACGGCACCATGATCACCTCGCTCTTTTACACCGCCGTCTACCCCCAATGGCTCGCCGATCTCAACGATTATCGCGTCGCCGATGACTACTACTCCGGCGTCTGGGAGAGGTTCGCTCCCCTCGCTGACTACCGCTTCTCCGGACCCGACAGCGTTGTCAACGAAGCCGACGGCAAAGATATCGTCTTCCCCCACAATTTTGCACCGCGCGAAAATGACGACCGAAAAATCTTCTATGATAACCTGCTCGCAACTCCATTTGCTGATCATCTCCTCCTGCGTTATGCCCGCGAGCTGGTCCGCGCCGAACAACTCGGACAAGACGAATTCGTCGACCTGCTTATGATTGGTTGTTCGGCCGCAGATTACGTCGGCCACTACTATGGTTCGCGCAGTCAGGAGGTCCAGGACTATTACCTGCGTCTGGACTTCTACCTCGGAGAGTTCTTCGCTGAACTCGATTCAACTGTCGGTGTCGGCCAGTATTCTGTTGTGCTCGCGTCCGATCACGGTGCAATGGATTTCCCTGAATATCTCAAAGCGCAGGGTCTCGACGCTGGCCGCATTCACCCCGACTCGCTTAAATCGGCAATCATGAACGCCGGATTGGATGCCGCCAAATCACTCGGCCTCAAAAACAACCCCATTCGACGCGTTGACCGCGGCGTTTATCTCGACTACACCGAAGCCGCCACCATCGGAAAAAGCGAACCAGCAGTGCAGGATGCCGTCGCCGCGGAGCTGAAGAAGGTTCCCTACATCGTCGACACCTATACAACCGCCGAACTCACCGCCTCCGGCGGGACACCGCGAGACTATTTACAGTTGTTCCGAAATAACTACTTTTCAGGTCGCACAGCGCATGTCATGTACCGGCTTAAAGAAAACTACATCGTCGATCGCAATACCACAGGTTCGACTCACGGAAGCTGTTATTGCTATGACACCGACGTGCCGATAATTTTCTACGGTCCCGCAGTCAAGACTTCATCATCCGATCTTCGCACCCAGACCGTCGACATTGCGCCAACCCTGATTGACTTGATGGGCATAGCCTCTCCCGGCGAACTCGACGGCCAAAGTCTCTACCAACTGATCAAGAAGTGATTCAGTCAACAAGACGTCCATTTTTATGGGGTGTTTCGACCTCTGCCTTCCAAATTGAAGGCCATGTCAAAAACGACATCACCGATTGGGAGTCGCTTGGTCGGTTCCGCACGAAAACTGAAGACCCAATCTACAATCAGGGCGCCGATCATTGGAATCGTTGGGAGGACGACTTTGCCCTCCTCAAGGAACTGCAGATCAATTCCTACCGCTTCTCGGTCGAATGGGCGCGTATTGAACCCCAGCGTGGCCGCTTCGATCAGTCGGCCCTCGACCAATACTCACGGATGGTTGACCGCTTGCTCGAACTTGGAATCAAGCCAATGCTTACTCTCCATCACTTCACACATCCGACCTGGTTTCACGAGCAGACACCCTGGCACAGTCCGGCATCCGTCGAAGCCTTCGCCCGCTTTACTGAAAAGGTTGTAGATCGAATCGGAGATCGCGTACCGCTATTCGTCACCATCAATGAACCGATGGTGTGGCTGTTGGCCGGTTATCTCGATGCCAAGTTCCCGCCCGGTCACCGCGATGTTCACCTCCTTGCCGACGCGCTCTACAATATGCTCGCGGCACACGTTCGCGCCTATGACATCATCAAGTCCAAAAATCCTCATTGCGAGGTCGGCATCGCCAACAACTTCATCGTCTTCAAATCTGCACACAAGTGGAACCCGCTCGACAAAAAGATCAAACGCCTGATTCACAGTTTCTACAACATGTGCATCGTCGATGCCTTTCGCGATAACGCCGTCCGCATCAAGTTTCCGTTTATCATGGATTATCACAAGCCAATCGCTCTCGATGACAAACTTGATTTTTGGGGCGTGAATTATTACTACCGCATGCACGTGCGCTTCAAGCTTAGCCTGAAGTATCCCTTCGAGTTGTTTTTTCGCGACCGCTCCGGCTCGGGATTCACCGACCTCGGCTGGGAAATCTATGCCCGCGGTCTCGGCAAGGTGCTTCAGTGGTTAGCCCCAACCGGTAAACCGCTCTACGTCACCGAGAATGGCATCGCCACGCAGGACGATGCAAAACGCCTGCAGTACATGACCCAGCACCTCTCGATTCTGGAAGAGTCAATTCGTACCAATCCCCAACTGCGCGGCTACTATTATTGGTCGCTTATTGACAATTACGAATGGCTGGTGGGTTACAAAGCGCGTTTCGGCCTATACGAAGTCGATTATGAAAACGGTCTTCAGCGCACTCTTCGCCCGAGCGGAAGGTTCTTTGCGGACTACATCCGCAACCTAAACAACACGCGTGCAGAGACTTAATCGGTCGATATTATTCACACAAATTGAACACAATCGTAAGCGGGGCTGAATGGTTCAAGTCGTTAATCATACTGAATGATTAGAGGTGTTCGGCAATGATTAACTCAATTCTGGAAATCACGCTACTCTCGGCCGTCATCTTTAGCGGCGCGTATGCCGTCGTTTCAACGCTGATCCTGGCCTACGAACTCTATTTCAATTCGCGTCGCAGAAGACAACCGAAGAGTCTGCCGCCTATCTCGATTCTCAAACCGCTCAAAGGACTCGACGACCAACTCGAGGCAAACCTCCGCTCGTTTTTCCACCTCGACTATCCCGATTACGAAGACATCTTCGGTGTCGCAGCCGCCAACGATCCGGCCGTCGCCGTCGTCCGCCGCCTACAGTCGGCATATCCACAGGTCAAGGCGACTCTCGTCATCGACGAGCGGAGTCGGTCACTCAACCCCAAGATTGACAACTTGCGCAACATGGTCCCGACAGCCCGTTATGACTACCTCTTGATCTCCGACAGCAATATTCGTGTCGGCGCAGACTATCTGATCGATATGATGCGGCACATGGAGCGAACCAACGTCGGGCTGGTCACCTCAACGATCCGCGGTATTTCCGCAGCAACAACCGCCGGCGTTATGGAGAATCTCCATCTCAATACCTTTGTTGCCTCCAGCGTCTTTGCCGTTCGCCGCCTCTTCAAGGTCCCGGTCGTCATCGGTAAGTCGATGCTCTTCAAACGCAGTACTCTTCAGCGCCTCGGCGGCTTTGAGTCGTTTGGTGACTTCCTCGCCGAAGACCAACTGATTGGTCTGGCTATTCGTGAGCTGGGCTACAAGATTCGCACTTCTACCTACTTCGTCGATAATGTCAACGAAAGCTGGAACTGGGAAAAGCTCCTAAACCGTCACGTTCGCTGGGCAAAAATGCGCCGCAATCTTGACCTGCCCAACTACCTCTCGGAAATTCTCGGCCATCCCCTTGCCTTGTCGCTCGCTTATGCCGCGTTGCGCAGTGATTCCCAGGGTCTATTCGTTCTGGCCGTCGTCCTGACCGCAAAATACTTCGCAGACATAACAGCGCTTTATCTGATGCGCTCCGACTTGCGGATCTGGCACTGTCTGCTTCTGCCGGCCAAGGATGCGATCATTTTCGGCGTTTGGTTCGTGCCGTTCTTCTCGCGCAGCATCTCCTGGCGCGGAAACCTCTATCGTATTGAGAAGAAGACCCAGCTTACCCGCCAACCCGCCATCGCCGACTAATTCATAGTTCCGCCCCGCATACCGTTTCCAATTAAATCATTGACACCGCCCGCTCAATTGGACATTTTGCACCGATAGCTGATTCGCATTGCCAATTGTCGCCCATCGTCTGCCTCCCGCACTCGAAGGCGTAAATCTGTCGGTACAACGCACCAATAAGTTGTTTCCGGCAAATATGATATGATGAGGAGAATTTGAGAATGATTCGCAAACTGCTTCTGCTTCTGTCCATTCTGACCTTGATTCTTGCCGGTTGCGGCCAATCCGGTCCACAGGTCGTCAAGGTCGCTCTTGTCGCGCCGCTTACCGGCGATATTTCCGCACACGGCCAGGGAATGAAACGCGCCGCGCAGATGGCGGTCGATGAAGCCAACGCCGCGAACCTCTTCCCGCAATATCAGCTGCAGTTTGCCGCCTTTGATGACCGCGGCGACCCCAAGGAAGCCGTCACCGTCGCGAATCAGATCATCTCTGATCCGACTATCATCGGCATCGTCGGCCATCTCAACAGCGGTTGCTCAATTCCCGCCAGTCAGGTCTATGCCAAGAAGAATGTACTGATGATCACGCCCGCATCAACAAATCCCAAACTGACCCAGCAAGGTCTCAAGAACGTCTTCCGTCTCTGTACGACCGATGACGTTCAGGGACCATTCGCCGCCAACTTCGTTGTCGATTCACTCGGATTTAAGAAAGTCGCCGTCATTCACGACAAAACCGCCTACGGTCTCGGACTTGCCGAGCTGTTCCGCACGCAATTCGTGTCCCGTGTCTACCCGGTGCTTAGCTTCGTTGGCATCGACGTTGGCGAAAAAGATTACAAAGCCCTCATCACCAAAATCAAATCGACCGGTCCCGAGATCATCTACTTCGGCGGCATGCACCCCGAATGCGGCTTGATTACCAAGCAGGCAAAAGAACTCGGACTGGCGATCCCGGTCTTTTCCGGCGACGGCGTCTTGACTCCCGAATACATCACCATCGGCGGACCTGCTACCGAAGGCGACCTCTCTTCGATGACCGGACTTCCGCCGGAGAAGCTTCCCGCCGCACAGAAATTC
Source organism: Candidatus Zixiibacteriota bacterium (assembly GCA_963205155.1). GTDB lineage: Bacteria > Zixibacteria > MSB-5A5 > CAIYYT01 > CAIYYT01 > JADJGC01. Next base: position 7,578 of record CAUJJY010000068.1, read on the forward strand.
ATCGACGACTATGCGCGTCTCTACCCCAACGATGACATGCAGCCGTACGATCCATACACCTATGAAGCCGTGAAGATGATCCTCGAAGCCGTAAGGCAGGTCGGTACCAATCGCGATTCGCTGATCACGACGGTCGCCGGAATCAACTTCACGGGCATTCTTGGCGAATCCAGCTTCGATGAAATCGGCGACACGCGCAATAAAACGATCACCATCTATCGTGTCACCAATGGCAAGTTTGTCTATGTCGATTAGTCCCGGTTGTTGAGCAGACCAGTCGATGTTCTTTCAACAGCTCATTAACGGCATCACGCTTGGCAGTATCTACGCCCTCTTTGCGCTTGGCTACACGATGGTCTACGGCATCCTGCTGATGATCAACTTCGCGCATAGCGAGATTTTCATGGTCGGCGCTTACATCGGATTCTGGGCGCTCACGTTCCTGCCGCTGTCAATTCAAAATGTCGTCCCCCTGCATTTGTCACTGGTTTTCGTTTCATCGATTGTCGGCGCTGGACTGCTGGCAGTCCTCGTCGAACGCATCGCCTATCGCCGCCTCTACGGCGCGTCGCGCTTAACTCCGCTCATCTCCGCGATCGGCGTTTCCATTTTCCTGCAAAACATCATGCAGGTCGGCGTCAGCGCGCAATCCCAACCCTACCCCTATCCGCAATCATCGGATATCATGCACTTTGATTTCTTTGGCATTCAGGTCAACTCTCTGCAGATTTCGATCTTCTTGCTCGCCATCGGCGCAATGATTGCCCTGCAGTTATTTGTCAATCGCACCAAACTCGGCAAAGCGATGCGCGCCACCGCACAGAATCACACCGTCTCGCAGTTGATGGGCATCAATGTTAATCTGATCATCACCATGACCTTCCTCATCGGCGGCGCCTTGGGCGGCCTGGCGGGCGTGCTCAACGGCATGTATTACGGCAGTATCAAATTCAACATGGGATTCTTCCCCGGCCTGAAAGCTTTCACCGCCGCAGTCGTCGGCGGCATCGGTAATATCAAAGGCGCAATGATCGGCGGCTTCCTGCTTGGTATTATCGAAGCCATGTCCGTCGGCTATATTTCGTCAGCCTATAAAGACGTAATCTTGTTTCTCGTCTTGATCTTTGTTTTGATCTTTAGACCGACCGGAATCATGGGCGAAGCCGTCACCGAGAAGATATGAAGATTACCCGCAAATCAATTCTCTACGCTATCGGTATAATCGGCGTTCTCATTCTGCCGATCCTCATGAATCAAGCCGGCAACTTCTACGCCGTTCGCGTCGCCGGGTTGGTCGGCATCTACTGCATTCTTGGAGTTGGCCTAAACATCACCATCGGTTACACTGGACTGCTCGACCTCGGCTACATCGCATTTTATGCCATCGGTGCCTACACCGCCGCCTTGGCAAGCATCGCCGGCATCCCCTTCTGGTTCGGACTTCCTATCGTTATCATTGTCGGTGGCCTCATCCGCCTTGGCCTCGGTGCACCGCTACTTCGATTGCGCGGTGATTATCTCGCCATCGTCACACTCGGCTTCGGCGAAATCGTTCGTTTGGTCCTGGTCAACCTCGAGCCAATCACCAATGGCCCCAAAGGACTCCCGCGCGTCGAAGAAAAACTCCTCGACATCAGCATCTTCGGTTTCAAATTCACCGAGAATATTCACTTCTATTATTTGATCCTCGCCTTCTTGCTAATTGCCATTCTCATCAGCTATCGCATGGAACACTCACGTCTCGGCCGCGCACTAGTCGCAATTCGCGAGGATGAACTCGCCGCCACTCTGACCGGCGTCAACGTCGCCCGCGTCAAAGCCGTCGCCTTTACCATTTCTGGAATCATCGGTGCCGTCGCCGGCGCAATCTATACTCACTGGAACGGATTTGTCTCTCCCGAGCAATTTACTTTCTGGGAATCAATCCTGATAGTCGCTATGCTTGTTATCGGCGGAATGGGCAATATCGCCGGCGTAATTCTCGGCGTTGTCCTGCTTGTCGCAGTCCCCGAAGTGCTCCGCGCTTCGCTCGGCACTGCCTTCGTCGATTACCGCATGCTGCTCTTCGGTATCATTATGATCGTTGCTATCATCTACCGCCCCGAAGGAATACTGCCCTCCAAAAGACGCGCTCTCGAACTCAAACCGATCGAGGCAGAGTAGACAATGATCCTCGAAGTCCGCAGCGTCTCTAAAAGTTTTGGCGGCTTGAAGGCCCTATGCGATTTGAGCGTAAC
>CAUJJY010000069.1 GCA_963205155.1 Candidatus Zixiibacteriota bacterium
TTCCCATTTCGGAGTTGGCAATGCGAGTGAACGAAAACGACCCATTGTTGCGAAACAGTGCTCCGTTGTTCGTGCCGGCAAGGAAACAATCCAAATCACCGTCGTTGTCGTAGTCCGCCCAGGTCGTTCCCAATGCCACCAGGTTTTCCATGTTGATTGCAGTTCCGGTTATGCGAACGAAGTTCCCGCTACCGGTGTTGCGATACAGCTTGGTCCGGTTCGGATCGACGACAATCAGATCAAGCAGCCCGTCATTGTCGATGTCAACAAATGCCGTTCCTGTATATGTCGTCACGGTCGTGTCCCCGACCACCGGATTCGCCGTGTTCGTAATCCGCGTAAATGTCGTCTGTGCCTTTGCCCGGGAAGGGGCTATCACCGCCCCGAGGACGAAGAGCAGAATGATTGTTAGCGATGAAAGGTGCATGAGCGCTTCTCCTATAGTTATGTTACTTTTGCGTCTACTACGGGATATTGGCGCCGTCGTCCAATTGCACTGCGTGAACAGCCGGGAATTATTCGCCAATGGCGTGAAGAGGCAATGAATTGTCGCTTGATTAGCGATGAACGTATCCGTATTTTCCAATTATAAACTGGTACCGGCAGTCGGAAGCCCCCGACTGCAGTGAAGGAGCAAAGAATGATCGACGACTCGAAGATTTTGGCTGAAGCCCTCCAGCAGGCCGCCATGGCCGAACGCGAAGGGCACAGCTTCTATATGATGGCGGCGCACAACACGCAGGATCCCAAAGGAAAACTGGTGTTCGAAACCCTCGCCCGCGAGGAGATGGATCACCTTCATTTTCTCAAGGAGCACTATGATGCCGTTGTCACCACCGGTAAGCTAAGTACGACTGCACACCTCGGAACCCGGGCCGACCTTGGTCTCAATTCCCCGATCTTTACCGATAGCATCAAGTCGCGAATCCGGGATGCACACTTCGAAATGACCGCCCTCGCGGTCGGAATCCAGCTTGAGCGCGACGCGACGGCATTCTACCAGAAACATGCCGCCGCATCCACGGATCCGCAGGCTCGCAAATTGTTCACCGAATTGGCCGCCTGGGAATCGGGACACTATCAAGCGCTGTTGAAGCAGCAGGAAGAACTCAAGTCCGACTATTGGTCGGGCGCCGGCTTCTCACCCTTCTAAACAGCCTTTTTGCTTCCAAAATCAGCTTGCCAAAGACGTATCTCCTATGCATCATGGATTTAGAGGATACACAATGGCATGGTTCTACCCGCTCATTGCCGGGCTGACCGAAATCACCAGGGCAATCGGCCGGAAATATACTGATGGATTTCCCCGGCTCTGGCCTATTGCCGAAATCACCGGTCTCAAGCTTTTCTCTCAACAACCGGAGATTCGCTGATGACCGCAGGCTATTCCGGCACTCCGTTACTGCAGAAGCTCGGGATAAAACCGAAAACCAGAATTCGCTTCATTAATGAGCCGGCGCACCTTGCCGATCTGCTGGGACCACTCCCGCCAGACTGCACGCTGGTTGAGTCACGCGCCACTGCTGTCGATTTCATCCACTGCTTCGTCACGCAAAAACCGCGACTCCTTGCCCTCTTGCCCGGCTTGATGAACAAGTTGGCCAGAGACGGAATGATCTGGATCTCCTGGCCGAAGAAGGCATCGAAGGTGCAAACAGACATTACCGAAGATGTGGTTCGCGAAATTGCGTTTCCACTCGGTCTGGTCGACGTCAAAGTCTGCGCCATCGACGAAGTTTGGTCAGGACTCAAGCTGGTCATCCGCAAAGAAATCCGATAAACTCGCCCGTCATGGCGACAATCTTGTAAACTTCCCCATTACTTCAAAATGCCGGCAAGAGTCCGATACTATTGTTGTGCCTTAGTTTTATGTTGCCGCCGCGCTACGGCAATGCAATTTTCAGAAGCGCAGTTGAAGCGAACACAGTCGACAATATGTAACGAACGGATTCCATCGCCGTGATCTCAATGCAAATTAAGAAAGCCCTCGGCCATATTCGCGGCTTCATGTTTCGGCGCCGCGTTAACGCCCTCGGCCGTATCAAAGTCTATGGTAAGGTGAAGATCAAACATCCGGTCGGCCGGATTACGATCGGCAACCGCGTCACCCTTCATCCCAATGTCGTCTTTGATTTTGAAGCCGCTCCTCCCGGCACAACTCCGGAAGTCACTATCGGCGAACGCACCGCCATCGGCGATCGCACCGAAATTCACTGCGGCCACAAGGTTACAATCGGCAAGCAGGTGGCGATCTCCTGGGATGTCATCTTTCTGGAAAGCGACTATCACTCCGTCGGCGGCGGCGAAGGCGTCCCTCGTCCGATCATCATCGAAGACGGAGTCTGGATCGGTGCCCGATGCATCATCCTCAAAGGTGTCACCATCGGCAAAAATTCCGTGATCGGCGCCGGTTCGGTCGTTACCAAGTCGATTCCCGCCAACTCCATCGCTGCCGGTAACCCCGCCCGGGTCATCCGTACAATCGAAGGCGAAGCCGCCCATTGAGATAGTGTTACAGTCACAGCCCCAAACGCACTCTGGCATTCACTTCGACATTTCTCGCATCGAATCTACCGACAAATTAGCTTCCTGTCTATTGTCACTTTGGGATTGACATCATTGAGTTGATTAGCGATTTTATGGCAATTGAAGTCTGTTCTTTGGGGAGCGAAGTCACTTGCTCGACCACCAAGTCTCGACATCAGATTGTCTGTTTTTCAGAAAGAGGGTTCTATGTTTTCCAGAAATCTCCGAATTGCCGTATTCGTTGGCTTCATCCTTGTCTGTAACTCGACCTCACTAACGGCTGAAGATCAACACAAGTGGGGTAAAGTCACTCAAGGCGAGTGGTCAGTCGCTGCGCCCACTGCATTCCCCGAGGCCGCGGCAGTCGTTATCTTCGATATCGGCAAGATTGACGTTCCGGCTCCCTACGGCAATAACCTGATTGCCTTCGAACGGCATGTCCGCACCAAGATTCTCAACAAGGGCGCCGCTGATAAGGCAGTCGCCATCGAAATTCCCGTCTATGGCAGCGAGAGCTTTCGCGGATTCGAAGCTCAGACAATTCTTCCCGATGGTAAAAAGTATCCCGTCGCCAAAGATGCTCTGCTGAAGAAGAAATCAGGTCGCAACCTCGAATACATGACCTTTACCTTCCCCGCCGTCGAGGATGGCTGCATTGTCGAATTCAAGTACAAAATCTGGAACGAGTACTATGGCTCGCTCGATACCTGGTACTTTCAAGGGCCATACTATACCCTCGAGTCATCGCTCTCGACTACCATCGCTCCGGGACTTAACTACACTGCCATTACCCGGAATATTCCCGAGGAGCTCCGCAAACCGGTCAAACGAGAGATCGGTCTTGACCCGTCGATGCCGGTAGAATTCACCTGGACACTGCGCGATGTTTACCCCATCGAACCCGAACCGTACATGGCGGCATCGCACAGCTATTATGCGTCTCTATGTCTCCAGCTGCTGTCATTCAAGGATATTGATAACTTTGTCAAATTTATCAGTGATTGGCCAAGTCTCGCCGAGGTTGTCGAAGAAAATTACACCAACCCTGCAATGGACAAAGACAAGGGCGTCCAGGAGAAGGCCGTCGAGCTGTCTTCCGGCATCAACGATACTCTCGCCATTGTTCGCAAATTCTGTGACTTCGTCCGGCTCGAAATACTCACCCTTGATGTGGAAGGCTATTATTTGTCCACGCAGGGAGTGGACAAGGTCTTGTCCGAACGGCGCGGCATTGGATCCAACAAGAACCTCTTACTCATTCAGATGCTGCGCAAAATCGGCGTTACCGCCAATCCGGTTCTGATCGGGACGCGCTCGCACACGTTCTTCAATCCCCAGATATACGACCTGAATCAATTCGACTATCTCCTCTGCCTCGCCGAAGTTGGAGGCCACGCTTATCTTCTCGACGCCTCTGATCGCTGGGTACCGTTCCCGTACCTGCCCTTTGACGCGCTCGTCAGCGGCGGATTGGTAATCGACGGAAAGAATTCGAAAATTGTCTCGCTGACTGCGCCCGAACGCAAGAGCGGTGAGATATTCACGACAAAAATGATAGTAGCGGCGGACGGCAGCGCCTTGTGTTCAACGCACGTCAATCTCGCCGGACACAATCTTGGCCGCCACAAGGAGATTCTCGAAGGAACGCCGCAAGCGGATGACATCAGGGAATCGTTCCTATCCGAACAAGCATTGGACATGGATCTGATCGACTTCAAGATGACCGAAACCGCCGGCGAAGACAGCGTCGGCATCGATATGGTCTTTCAACTGGCTGATTACTGCTACATGCTGGACAGCAGCCTGACCGGCGAACCACTGCTTTTTTCACCCAAGGAAAACCCATTCACCAAGCCGAAGCGCTCATTCCCGGTGGACTTTGGATATCCGCATCAATTCTCCGAAACCGTCGATCTCGTCTTGAGCGATTCGCTGCAACTCATCTCATTGCCGGAGAACAAGCGGCTCGGCATTCAGGGTCTGAACTATACGCGTTTCGTTGCAAAGGCTGATAATCAAGCGCGCGTCATCTCGCAGTTGATCGTCAGCAAGTCCCTATTTGTGCCGACCGATTATACCCAACTGCGCGACACATTTGAACAGCTCACAGGCGCCTCCTCCGACCCGTTCGTTGTCGAGGTGAAATGAGTGTCGCAAGAAACCTGAATCGATTCGCCGTTATCGCCTTTTTTAGCTGCATCTCGTTCTGCTTATCTGCTTTTGGCCAGCAAGCGAATCTTCCTGTCGATACGCTTGAGTCCACCGACGACTTCGACACAACCTCCGTCGCCGCGATCATCGAGTACGACAGCAGTCGAATCGTCATTGACGAAGATGGCCGCGCCGGATTCTCTCGCAAACAACGCATTCGCATCTTGCGCGAAGCCGGCTTAGAATACGGTCAGGTCCAGCTGTATGAAGATGAACTCGCCGAAATTGACGCCTTTCACGGGCGCGTGCTCTCGTTCGATGGTACCGAGGTCCTTAAACGTTCACGCAAAGACATGTACAAGGACTGTGGATTTGGCGGATCCTATACTCTCTATGATGACATCTGCATCTTTACAGCATTCCTGACCGCCGGCAATTATCCCTTCACTGTCGAATTCGAATTCAAGCAAACGTTTCGGTCTCTGTTTAGCTGGCCGGAATGGCGGCCACAATACGACGTGCCAGTCTTGAGCAGTTCCTACACCATCGACGCCCCTGCTGATTTTATCTATCGCACCGATGCCGTCAATCTCGGTTCGAACTCGACTCCAACTTCCAAGACTATCGACAAGCGAACCGTAACCTCGTGGAGCGCCGCCAATGTCGTTCCCTTCGAACCGGAGCCATATTCTCCACCGGACTTCGAATCCCGGCAACGGCTCGACTTTGCGCCGTTGTTCACTACCATGGACAAATTCCCACTCGATGCAACTGATTGGTCAACTCTGGCCGCCGGCTATTATCAGATTGCCGAAAAGCAACTTCAGATTGGTGGAGAATTGGAATCTTACGCCGCCCGGTTTCTGGGTAACGGGCTGGACGACATGGCACATATCGAAGATCTTCACCACGAGCTGATTTCTCGTCTGCGCTATGTTGCCATCAGTATCGGGATCGGCGGTTGGCAGCCCCACAGCGCCGATGCCACCTTTCACAACCGCTACGGCGACTGCAAGGACCTCTCGACACTCTATGTCGCGCTCCTGTCTCACCTCGGCTACCGCTCTCATCTTGCACTGATCCGCACCAAGGACATCGGACTGATCAATCCCGACTTCCCGACACTCTCGAATTTCAACCACGTTATTGTCATGTACATTAATGGCAACGACACACTCTGGGTCGATCCGACCTGTTCCGTTTGTGAGTTTGGTGATATTCCCAATTCCGTCGAGGACGTCTACATCCTTATCATCGACCCCGAAAACGGACAGCTCGTCCAGACTCCACTGTCACCCGCAGCCGATAATAAAGTCAGCCGCAGTTTCAAATTGCGAATCGCCGCCGACAATTCAGCCAAAGTTGTAATCGACCTCGACGCCGCTGGCAATCCCAGCCACCGACTCAAACTCGCCGCTCGCGAAATGACCTCGGATGAGTTCCGCGAATACCTCCGCCAAAGCGACTTCGTGCCGGAAGGAATGACCATCGAACGCTGTGACTTCGATAAATTCGATTCATCCCTTTCTCACTTTTCCTGCCAAGTCACCGGCAGCATTCGCCGCGCCGCACAAAAACTCGGCGATCGCATTCACTTCAAATGCGCATCACTCTCCTCACCGGCCAGAGTCTCACCGATTGATTTAGAGAATCGCGAGACACCGCTCCTGCTGGGATCGACCATCACCATCGCAGACGACATACTCGTGGAGATACCCGAAGAGTGGCAATTGACCGAAATTCCCGACGCACAATCAATCGAATCCCCCTTCGGCAGTTTTGCCATCAACGCGGATTCGACAGCCCGCTTGACGTTCAAACGCGTGCACTCGATCATCGTCTCAAGGATTGCACCTTCCGACTTTGAATCGTTCGCGGCATTTCAGAAGAACGTCAGCAAAGCCTTCTCTACCGTCCTGGTATTCCAGAAGCGCTAACGTTTGAAAGTCACTTCAATCGACTGAACTGAGCATCCAATCAGTAAAGGCCTTCACCAACGAAGACTCACTCCCCCCAAATCAAAAGCGTCCCGGCCAGGCCGGGACGCTTTCTCAATTGCAGTGACGGCAAAAATCGTTCTGCCGTCAGAATGTGCTAATCTAATTAGTCGTTCAGACGAACCAATTCAACGCGGCGGTTCTGCGAACGACCTTCGGCCGTAGCATTGTCATACTTCGGCTTGTCCGGTCCATAACCCTTGGCAGTCAAGCGGGAGGCTTCGATGCCGTTGGCAATCAGGTTGTCGCGAACTGCTTCGGCGCGACGCTGCGCCAGCGTATCGTTCCATTCGCGCTTGCCGGAAGTATCGGTGTGACCCTGAACTTCAAGCTGAACGTGCGGGAACGCCGCCAGCGACTTGGCAACTTCCGCGAGCGCCGTCTTGGCTTTCTCGGTCAGCGTCCAGGTGTTGACGATAAACTGCACCTCTCTCAAGATGAGTTCCTTTTCCGGATAGGCGAAGTCCTTCGGGCAACCGTCGGTGTTGACAGCAAGACCGGCCGGGGTACCCGGGCACTTGTCGCAGCCATCGCAAACGCCGTCGTTGTCGCTGTCAAGCGGACAACCATTGGCATCGACCTTACAGCAGATCGGCGTATCCGGACACTTGTCGCGGCAATCCCAAACGCCGTCCTTGTCGCTGTCAAGCGGACAGCCATCAGCATCAACCTTGCAGTCAGTCGGCGTATCCGGGCACTTGTCACAGCCGTCCCAAACGCCGTCTTTGTCGGTATCAATCGGGCAGCCATTCAAGTCGACCGTAGCACACTTCGGCGTATCCGGGCACTTGTCGCGGCCATCGCAAACACCGTCGCCGTCGGAATCGATCGGGCAACCGAATTCGTCAACCACGCACTTTTCCGGAGTATCCGGGCACTTGTCATCATCGTTGCAGACGCCGTCTTTGTCGTCGTCTTTGCATTTGCCAAAATAAGCAATTGCCTGAACGCCGCCTTCAAGCAGACCGCTGTGAATGTCGAGTGATTCCTCGAAACCTTCGCGGGCCGCATTGTCCCTGAAACCGGAGAGCACATCGGTAAAGATGTGATAACGCAGAGCGCCGCCGATCGAGAAGTTGTTGATCAGGAAATATTCAACGCCACCGCCGATCATCAAGGCAAAACGCTGATCCTTGAGGTCAAAGCTGTTGCCATTAAGATCCGTAAGCTTGACGACATCGTCACCCTGTTTAACTGCCCAGTAACCGATACCGGCGCCGGCAGTCAAGAACAGGTTCCACTTGTCGTCCGGCGTTGCATTGAATGTCGGACCAAGTTCGAGAATGTAGTTATAAAGCTTGGCGCCAAATTCGCCTTCAGTCGGTTCACGATAGATCGGCAGACCGCTGGTGTTAACATCAAGTACTGCTTCGCCGGTTCTGCCATAGGTACCGGTGAGACCAATCGCCCAATTCTTATGAACGACAAATTTGGCTTCACCGCCATGCATCGTCTTCAAACTCCACGGGTCCTTCATTACCGTGTGGAATCCAAAGCGATAGCCAAGACCCAGTCTTCCGGTCTGATCGTAAGCCATTGCTGGAACTGCACACCCGATGACAAGGGCGAGCAGAGTGAACAAAACTATTGCTTTTCGCAAGGTGAGTACCTCCCAATTAAGGTTTGATTCAAAAGTCCCGGAAGAGACAGTCTCAACTTATCCCTCCATGGAAAGTCAATTCTCCAACTCATAAGTCGCGGGCATGATACACCCGTCCAAAAGTAAGGCAAAACCTACCTTTTCCTCAATTCGAAATCAACTAAAAAGATAAGTTAAACGTCGGAACCGCATTTAGGGTTCATAGACTAATCCGGTAGGCTTTGTGAAATATTTATTTTGCCTGTTTTGCCGCGGAAGTCCGCCTTTTCCGATGGCAATTGATGTATTTCCTTGTATAACAACAGGTTTCAGCCGTCGCCTTCAAAGGCTTCTTTTTTGGTATTTAATTCCCTTGACAACACAAATATGGTGAATATCTTCGTCGATAACGAAGATTGAATGTATAATGATTAAGTTGAACAGATAAACAACTTGAGGAGGATACAAATGACCAGAAAATTGACAGTGTTAGCGATGATGATCGTAGCGGCATTTGCTTTGATGCTGAACGGACTCATGGCGCAGGATGCCGCCAAAGCGGACGCACCGAAGGCTGATGCCAAGAAGTTTGACTATGTCGGCGATGCCAAGTGCAAAATGTGCCATAAGATCGAACACACTTCGTGGTTGACCACAGCCCATGCCAAAGCCTGGGATGTGCTGAAACCGGAAGAGCAGAAAAAGGAAGAATGCATCGCCTGTCACTCCACCGGTAAAGCCGCCGATGGTACCCTGATTACCGGCGTAGGCTGCGAATCCTGTCACGGCCCGGGCTCGGAATACAAGGCGCAGAAAGTTATGAAGGACAAGGCTCTCTCCTTGGCCGCTGGCTTAATCGAACCGAAGAAGGAAGTCTGCGTGAAGTGCCATAACGAGAAGTCGCCGACCTTTAAGGGATTCGACTTTGATAAGGCCTCGAAGGATCCGAAGGGTATGCACGAAAAGACCCCGAAGAAAGAAGCGACCAAAGGTTAAATCAGTCGATTCGTCGCAATCGCAAGATTGTGATTCCAAATATGAGGCAGATAGTATCAGCTATCTGCCTCTTTCTTTTTATTGTAATAACGAAACGATATTCGATATCGGCGACGTGTTCGTCGACTCATCGGAGACCTTGACGGCAAAGTAGCGCGGGAAGGAAAAACTATTCGGTATCGCCGCGATTTCGTGCGATCCATAGATCGCTGGTACCGGTTCTCCCTGAATCTGGATCGCCCCTCCCCAGTTCATAAGCGTACTTGAATCGGCAGCCGAGCGTAAATCGTAATAAGTTGCCTTACCCTTCTCACCATCATCTCCCGAAGCAGTCCATGAGAAATACAAATATTCTGCTCGAATGCTGTCGAGACTTAAATCATCAATCCTCGCCGGTCGCGTAGTATCGGTCGGACGAAGTGGATCATTGTGACAAGAGGAGACTAAAATAGCGCCGGCGAGAAAAATTATCAGTCGTTTCAACTCTTCGACCTTTCCTCAACAATTACATCCGTGAGAAAAGAGACTACTTACAACAAGAAATCGCAATTCTAAGCGAGCAGCCAGCTAAAAATCCACGCGCCCTTCAAGCGCCTTCGCTAATGTCTGACTGTCGGCGAATTGCAGGTCCGTTCCCATCGGCAGACCGCGGGCAATACGGGTGACCTTGATCCCCAACGGATGAATCAGCTTCGCAACATAGATCGCCGTCGCCTCACCTTCAGTATTCGGACTGGTGGCGAGTATCACCTCGCTGACCGGACCCTGCATTCGCGTCAGAAGCTGCCGGATCTTGAGATCATCCGGACCGATTCCATCCAGCGGTGACAGCACCCCGCCAAGAACATGATAGACACCCTTGTACGCCTCGCCTCTTTCCAGCGCAATCAAATCACCCGCTTCCTCAACAACGCAGATCCGCGTTTGGTCGCGATGTGTATCCGTGCAAATCCGGCACGGGTCACTGTCGGTGAGATTACAGCATACGGAGCATTCCTTGACCTTGATCTTGACATCGGTAATCAACCGCGCCAGATCATCGGAATCTTCCTTGGGTAATTTCAGAATGTAGAATGCCAGTCTCTGCGCCGATTTCCGGCCGATGCCGGGCATCCGCGAAAGGCGGTTGACCAGTTTTTCAAGAGTCTCTGAGGACGCAGTAGGTTTCATGATATTCCAATCGCGCTTACAGCGCGCAGTCACGGTAGGACAGGCATTTTTGCCTGTCCCACTTACCGGCATTGATCTTAGGTGCCCATTTCCCAGCTGGCGAGATACTACTTTTGCTCGTCAGTCAGTCGATCAATCGGCACACCCATCGACTTGAGCTTTAATGCCGCAACCTGCTGGTCAAGCTTCTTCGGCAGAGAGAGGACGTTCT
>CAUJJY010000070.1 GCA_963205155.1 Candidatus Zixiibacteriota bacterium
ATGCGCTGCGGCCTGCTTGATAGCGAATCGCCGATCACGCCCACCGGGCCGATCAATGATTCGCCCTTCCGCACTATACCGGCCATGATCTACAATGGTCTTCCGGTGGAGTTGCGACAGACGATTGGCGGCCCGCTGGGAGATGTCAGCGAAGATGTGCCGATTGCGACTGACGGGAATGCTGTCGTGTTCAGGCTGTCGCAACGCTTAACCCGACCGGCGGAGGAACTTGTGCAGGATTTTGTGATCAACTTTGATCAAGTGATTCCGAGGCCATTTTGCAGCAGCGGGCCACTTGATTTCGTGTATGTGGTGGGACCGGTGCATCTGCGACAGGTGACAAGCCTTGATCGCGGCGGTGACTACGGTTTTGACTTTCAGGCATCGGGTACGTTGTACGTGACTCCGGTTGACCCAATGAGCGGCACGCCGACCGGTCCGACAGTTCAAGCGGTTGTGACAGAGAGCCACAGTGGAAAATTGAATAGTCGTTTCCACTTCGCGGAAAGCTTCAAGCTCCAGATGATGAGCAATGAGGGCGACGCGGACTACAGTTCGCTCTTCGTCAAGATCCACGCCGATTCGCGCGGCAGAGACAAGTATCGCAAGGTCGAGCAATGCGGACCCGAGCCGAGCATCGTGACAACGACAAAATAACTGAAGAGGCTCCGCGAGGACCAATCAAGATGGAATATCGCCGGGTCTAACAGCCCGGCGATATCATAGGAAGGCGGATTGAAGTGCGAATCTTATTGATTTATCCGGATACAGATCCGATCTCGATCACTCCGAACAGGTTGATGAACATCGAGCCGCTTGGTCTGGAGTATGTTGCCGGGGCATTGAGCGACCACGAAGTGGCAATCTGCGATATGAAGTGTGAGTCCAATTGGTTTGGGATGTTAGCCGAGTTTCAGCCTGACATTGTTGGCATAACCGGGACGGTGATTCACACCAACCGGATACTGACCGTCCTTTCAATGGCCAAGTCACTAAATCCGCGACTGCTGACCATTGTTGGAGGGACGCACGCCACATTGGTCCCGATGGACTTCGCTGATCCGGCGGTTGATTTGGTAATTCCGGGACAGGGTGTCGATGCCATTCGTGAGGTCGTCGAACGTGTCGAGACCAGCCGTCCACTTTCTTCGGTGCCCGGAATTTACCTGCAAGGAGCAAAGGGATTGCGATTCACCGGCTGCCGGACGCCGTTGAAGAATCTCGATACATTACCGATGCCCCGCCGCGATTTGACGGCACGTTATCGAAAAGGCTACTTCCATCTCCTGTGGAGACCGACCGCATTGATTGTGACTTCGGTTGGCTGTCCGCACGGGTGCAATTTTTGTCCCTGCCCAGTTTTGACCGGACGGCGCGTATTGAGACGTTCTCCGCATCTGGTAGTTGAGGAACTAAAGCAGATTACAGAACCATACATTTATGCGGGCGACGACAACGTCTTCTTTGACTATCACCATGCCATGACAATTTGCGAGGAGATTCGAGCGGCTCAACTTCATAAACAATACTATGTGCTTAGTCGAGTCGATGAGATAGTCAAACATCCTGATTTGGTGGAACGATGGGCCGAAATCGGTTTGAAGAAAGTGTTTCTCGGATTGGAGTCGTTTAGTGACGATGACTTGAGAAGTTTGAGCAAGAGCAGTTCCGTTGCGAAAAATAACCGGGCGATTGAGATTCTGCATGCAAACAAAGTTGACCCGATGGGGGCATTTATCATTCAGCCAACTTATGTCAAGGCGGATTTCGACAATCTACTGCGGTATATGGACCGGATGAAGATCTTCTATAATGAGTTCACGATTCTGACGCCATTCCCCGGTACTGATTTCTATGAACGGGTGAAGAACGAAATCACAAGTGATGATCGCAGGGTGTTTGACCTGGCACACGCTCTACTGCCTACCACGTTGCCCTTGAACGAGTTCTATACGCTGTACAGCCGAGTATATCGGCGTGCAAATACTGTCCGGCGGGCACTTAAGATCCGGCCAACAGTCTCGCCCTTCACGAGATTGCGTTTTGTCCGGCTGCTTCCGGGTCTGTGGTCGCTGTTTACGAGCAGCAGAAGAGCTTACCAAATGTTGAAGCAGTCAGAAGCAGAGAAAGCAAAGAGCGCGAAGAACAAACATACGCCAGTTGGTGTAGCCCAGAGGGAGTTGGCCACAAATCTATCGCATCGCCGCAATATCTAAGCGTTGACATTTGGAATAATCTATCTATATTCAACCGGATGAAGTTGGCTCCACACGGAGTCAGATTCGGCCGTTTCGTTCCAATTCATGCGACCGCGTGAGACTGCGGCGAATCGTCGACGCGCGATTATATCATCTATTTTACACATCCGAAGAGTCCTCGATCGTGATCATCACTACCGGGAGGCAGACTACTTCGTTCAGTACTTGAATGATTTCAGATGGTTGGTAGCAATCAGAAGGGAAACCTCTCATGATTCGAAGGTCCTCTCTACTCGCACTTTGCATACTCGCAGTTCTACTTTTCGCGGGAGTCGCCGGGCAAAGACGGCAGGCAGTTCGCATCATGCCCTTGGGTGATTCGATTACCTGGGATATTACTTTTGGCGACACCAGGCCCGATGGTCTGCGCACCGGCTATCGCCAACCGCTGTGGTTAGCGCTGCAGGCAGAGGGATTTGATGTCGATTTTGTAGGCAGTCTTATTGCCGGGCAGGATGCAGTGCCGGCCTTTGATCCAGACAATGAAGGTCACTCGGGTTGGACCGACGCGCAGATTGCGGCAAACATTTACGGTTGGCTAACTGCCAATCCAGCGGATGTGATACTTCTACATATCGGAACCAATGGCCTCGATGCCAGTCCCAACGATGTGGCAAGCATACTTGATGAGGTTGACCGGTATGAAGCGGATCACAGTATGCCGATCACAGTATTTATTGCCCGCATCATTCAGAGAGTTCCCTATAGCTCTACAACGACGCAGTTCAACGATAATGTTGAAGCGATGGCGCTCGCGCGGGTGGCAAACGAAGATGATCGAATCGTGATGGTTGACATGGAGGATGGCGCCGGGCTGATCTACACGATTGATACTTCGGGTTTAACTGGCGACATGTACGATTACTTGCATCCAAACTCCCACGGATATCCGAAAATGGCTGCGCAGTGGTTTGCGCATTTGCGACCGTTCCTGCTTAGCGGTGGATGCCCCAACGGAATGAGTCACTACTGGAAGTTCGATGAAGTGAGCGGCTCTCCCTATCTTGATTCGTATGGCACAACAGACGCCGTTTGCGGGAGTTGTCCGGAGGCGACGACAGGAATCGTCGGCGGAGGTCTGCTGTTTGCAGCGACGGATTCTGTCACAGTTCCAACGCAAAGCAGCTTTGACTGGCAACCGACGAGTGATTTCTCAATCGAATTGTGGTGCAATCCGACGGCAGTCGGTGGCGCCAACTATGGATTGATTGCACGGGCAGGAAGTGTCGGGTTTACGGCGTGGTCGTTAGGAGTCAACTCTGCTGGAAAAGCAAGATTCCATCTGCAGGATAGCGGAAATGCAATTGATCTCTTGTCGAGCACCACGTTGGTGCCGGGCCTGTGGTATCATCTGGCAGTAACGCGGGACGGCAACAGCGGGCTGATTCAGCTCTACGTGAACGGCTATCAGCAAGCTACGACAAGTGCGACTTTTTCACAGGGCTTCGTTTCGACGTCAGACGTTACATTGGGATATCTCGCGCTGGAAGCGAGCTCACATTTCCAGGGGAAGATAGACGAAGTAGCCATCTACAATGCAGAGCTTGGTGCACCGGAATTAGTCTCGCACTACAACGCTGGAATCGGTGGCTTGGGTTACTGTGATGGTGAGCCTGCTGCGCCGGTCATAACATCCATTCCGTCAAATCAGGGATTTGTCGGCGATGTATTCAGCTATGACATGAACGCGGCCGGAAATCCGGCTCCGCAGTATGGATTGCTATCCGGACCAATGGGCATGAATATTGAGAGCATTACCGGTCTCGTGAACTGGACACCCGCGATGGTTGGTACATTTCCGGTGTCTCTAGTTGCGATCAATTCGTTTGGAGCGGACACGCAGTCGTGTTCGATTGAGGTGACCCAGTTGCCGTCATGTCCGTCAAATCTGATCCACTACTGGACGTTGGACGAGAACTCGGGAACGGTGTACACCGATCAAGTGGGGACAACTTCGGCAGTGTGTTCGAGCTGTCCGCTACCGGTGCCGGGTAAAATCAATGTCGCCAAACAGTTTGACCGATTGGATGATGCGGTCACCGTGAGTAACGACGGCAGTTACAACTGGGGCGTGACGCAGAGTTTCTCGATCGAGTTCTGGATGAAGCAGTCTCTGGGCTGTGCCGGTCTTTCACAGCCGAACAACGAAGTGGTTGTCGGTCGATCGGGTGCAGGCTGGTGGATTGGCGTTATGTGTGAATCGGGCGGCAATGCGGGAAAGCTACGATGTTACTTTCAAGGCACAGATATCATCAGTAATTCACAGGTCACGGATGGGGAGTGGCATCACATTGTATTTTTGCGCGACAATGTCGCCGGGGCGTGGCGTCTTTACATTGACGGAGTTCTCGAACGTAATGT
>CAUJJY010000071.1 GCA_963205155.1 Candidatus Zixiibacteriota bacterium
ATGATGGGCGGCAACGAGGTCGCATCGGGCATTGACCTCGATTCAGAACACTTGTGAGACGACCAGACCGCAATCTGCACGCAATCCAACTGCTCGTAAACTTTTCGGAGCTCGGCTCCAAGAAGTCATTGGCATTGAACAGAATATTTGCCTTCAACGTCTTCATTCATAGATTCGGAGTCTGCCAAAAAAGAATTGACAGCGGGTGTCGGCTCCGATATATTGGTCGCTTTAATTTGGAGAGGGAAGTACATAAGGAGTGTCTGAGGTTATGCGTAGTTTAGCAGCTAAAGTCTTTCTCATATTCCTCCTGGCGGCGGGGACAGCTTCTAGTCAGGATTTCCATTTATACGGTTTTAGCCTGTACAACCTTGAGTTTCTGGGATCAGGCGCTCGGGCACGGGCAATGGGAGGAGCGTTCGTCGGTATTGCCGATGATGCATCAGCGCTTACTTGGAATCCTGCCGGATTGATCCAGATTTCCAAGGCTCAGGCTTCGATCTCGGGAGCGGTGCTTCGCCTCAAAACTGAAAATGACATAAAGTATCAAAGCTCGTCTATCGGCAGTCCGGCATTGGATTACACGAAAGATCTGCTGAACTTATCTGCCGGGTCCTTTGTGGCTCCGGTCAGAATTAAGGGACACCCGTTTGTCGCCGCAGTCAATTACCAAAGAGTCATTGACGACAACGATGCGTCCGTTGACAATTCAAGTATGATCTACCTTGAAGGTACAGGTGATTATTTCTTTCTCGGCGCCGCAGACCAAATCATGGAAATGCGGAATACGCGCAATTTGCACAGCTTTCAATTAGGGTTCGGTACTGGGCTCTATGGCGATTTGTCTGTCGGTATGTCGGCGAATATTCTTTTTGGCGGGGGCAATAGCGAATACTATGCGGCCTTCGCAGACACCGTACCTTATTATTTCGGTACTCAGGTCATTGATACTCTGGCTGTGCGCGGTATTAGTCGCGTGCAGGATCAGCCATCGACAAAAGGACTTGGCCTTGTCGGTTCACTGATGTACCGGACAGAAAAAGTTCGATTCGGCGCCGTAATTC
Organism: Candidatus Zixiibacteriota bacterium; assembly: GCA_963205155.1. Taxonomy (GTDB): domain Bacteria; phylum Zixibacteria; class MSB-5A5; order CAIYYT01; family CAIYYT01; genus JADJGC01. The sequence goes on from CAUJJY010000071.1 coordinate 1,065, forward strand.
GTACACCGTTTGAACTTTCCACTGAACACGATCTCAAGCGGGCTGATTCACTCTATTACAAATCGATTACCGTTGCAGGGCCGGGCACATCAGGTTCAGCCCGTCCGACATTGTATACCGGAAAAACTAAAATCGAAGTTCCCTTGACATTGGGCTTCGGCGGTTCTGTTCAAGTCACTCCAAAATTCGTGGTTTCGGGTGACATCGAGATTCGTTCCACAAGCAGCAGCAAATATTTCGTCCGCGCTGAAGAACCTCCGACTACTTCGGATGAGGCGATCAATTCATTTACCCTGCCGACCTCGATCTATTTCAACGATTCGACCGAGTCTTCTTATTACGATGCTTCCGGCGATCTAATCGAAATCTTCAACGAGTTCGAGTTGGGTTACGAATCGAGCATGCAGGTGCGCTTTGGCGCCGAATATATGCTGGCAACCTCAATCGGCGCAATTCCGCTTCGCGGTGGCGTTCGCTTCGCGCAATTGCCGTATCGTGATGTCTCCGGTGTGACGCGTGACCCTTACATGCAGGTTGAAGAAGGCTTTGTTTTGGGCGATAAGCTCTCACAGACGACTTTGTCTTTCGGTACTGGCATCCATTGGAATCAAGTTTGGCTTGATTTCCTCGTGGAATCAGCTAAGGTAGAGCAGACCGAACAAGGCACAACGTACTATAGCGGAGACGGGGTCGCGTACACGAATACCCGCACCAAGAGCGCTCCGACATTCATGATGACATTTACCGGCTTCTTCTAAACCCGGCCACATCATAAAGGATACCGATAGGGACAAGGAGAAGCTCCTTGTCCCTTCTCATTTCAGTCGAAATCTACACGTACGCTGATGTGCGTTTTCGCACAAAAAAGTGTTGATAAAATTCATAAATTGAATAAGTTGTTGATCTTGTTAGTTTAGCCGATATTAGTTGAGTAATGAAGCAGGAGTCTGTTTTTAGATGACCACAAAAAAGAAAATGTCCAAGCACGAAATGAGAGAAGATCACTTCGTGACCGGCGTCTTTAAATTTCAGGAATGGGCCGAAGAAAATCTTTCAAAACTTTTGGTCGGCGGCGGTATTGTACTGGCTGTCATCCTCGTGGTCGTCTTTTTGGCTTGGCAGTCAAGTAGCGGCGAAAAGGCAGCGTTCGAGAAGCTGGGCAGTGCCGAGGTGTTCGCCCGCACCGGGCAAACCCAGTTGGCGATTGCCGATTTTCAGGAAGTAATGAACAAGTACTCGTCGTCGCCCGCAGCTTCCCAGGCAGCATTTAAGCTCGCCAGCCTCTACTTCCAGACGAATGACTTTGCGAACGCGGAATTAGCTTTCAAAAATTTCCACGACAAATTTGCTCCCGATGACGTCTTCCGTCGTTCGGCCCAACGCGGTATTGCCGCTTCTCAAGCCGGACAAGGTAAGTATCAAGAAGCCGGCACGGCATTCTTGAACTCGGCAAAGATCGACACATTGGCCTCCACCTACGAGGATGATCTGCTCCAGGCTGTTGCCAGTGCGGCGAAAGCCAATGACACGAATACTGCCAAGGAGGCGTTCTCTTTGTTGGAAAAGCGTGGCACGACTTCGGATAAATACCGTAACGCCAAAATCCTTCTGATTGAGCGGGGCATCTTAGCATACGATAAGGGCGAATACAAATAGCAGGGCAGGGGCGGCCGGATGAAGCTTGCTTTCATTTGGCACATGCACCAGCCGTATTATAAAGACCTAAAATCGGGGGAATATCTAATGCCGTGGGTGCGCCTGCACGGCACCAAAGATTACCTCGACATGCTGTTACTGCTCGACGAGTTTCCCGGAATCCGCCAGACTTTCAATCTTGTCCCTTCGTTGTTGGATCAAATAGTCGATTACACCGACAACGGCGCTTCCGATCACCATCTTTATCTGTCTCGTAAACCCGTTGTGGACCTCACCGATGAGGAACGATTGGAAATCACCGAGACTTTCTTCTCGGCACACTTCGAGACCATGATTCAGCCCTATCCACGTTACAAGGAGCTATACAAGCGCTGTCGAGACTCATCGCCGCGAATGCGATTGAGCAATCTCTCCGATCAGGACTACCTTGATCTGCAGTTCTGGTCGAACGCTGCCTGGATCGATCCGATGTTTCGCGGCGACGCCAAAATCGCCAATCTTTTCAAGAAGGGCAGAGAATTCACCGAAGAGGAGAAGAATTACCTGCTTGAGTATCAACTGTCAATCCTCAGAAGAATTATCCCGGAGTATCAGAAGCACGCTCACGACGGAAGGATCGAAGTCTCGTTTTCACCTTATTACCATCCGATACTTCCGTTGCTCGTCGATACCGAGATAGCTCGCATGGCTGTACCCGGCGCCGAATTGCCGCTTAAGCGCTTCGTACACCCGGAAGACGCCGATGTGCAGATCGGTCGCGCAATACAGCTGTATCGCAGACTATTCGGGGACGAAAACCCGGGGATGTGGCCATCAGAAGGCTCCGTATCCGAGGCAATATTGCCCATTCTCCAGAAACACGCAGTTAAGTGGATCGCCACCGATGAAGAAATCTACTTCGCTACGATGAATCTCGCTCAACAAGCCGGAGCGCCGGAAATCAGCCAAGTGAACGGATTTCACCGGGCGTTCAGTGTTGGCGGACCTGACAACCCCATCGGACTGCTATTTCGTGACCACAAACTGTCTGACAAAATTGGATTCGTATACTCCGGGTGGGAGCCAAGTCGAGCCGTCGATGACTTCATGAACAGCCTCAAACAGCTTGATAAGTTGCTTAGCGGCAATGGCGAAGAGCCAATTGTCGCAGTGATCCTTGACGGCGAAAATGCCTGGGAGTATTATCGCAACGACGGCGCAGATTTCTTGCGAGCACTCTACTCCCGGTTGGAAAAGGAAAAGGGCATAACGACGGTTTTGCCGAAAGAGCTTTTCGCGGCACAACAACCGGTGCACACACTGCCAAGGCTGTTCGCCGGATCATGGATTAACCACAACTTTGCAGTCTGGATCGGTCATACGGAAGATAACTCGGCCTGGGATCTCGTCAAGCAAACGCGTGATAAACTGGTCGAGCGCCAGATCTCAGCAAATCCTCCAAATGGGGAGGTGTTGAACAAAGCTTGGGAAGCGATTTATATCGCCGAAGGTTCCGATTGGTGCTGGTGGTACGGTGACGACCATCACACGGACCAGTTCTTGACCTTTGATTTGCTGTTTCGGCGACATTTGAGTCGCGTTTGGGAATTGATAGGCCTTGAACCACCACTCGCGTTGATGCGACCAATCCGCAGGGTCCCGCGGCTTTCCGGTGTCCATGAACCAACTGACTTCCTCAACCCGATCATCGATGGCAAACAGACGAGTTTCTTTGAATGGTTTGGCGCCGGTCGAATCGAGTGCCGCAAGTTGGGTGGCGCAATGCACCGCGCGGATGCCCGAATATTTGAGATCATGTTCGGATACAATGACCGCGACGTCATTTTCCGTGTCGACTTCGAAAAGGAACGAAATACCATCAATGGTCTCGAAGAAGTAAATATCGAATTGAATTGCGGCGTAAAGCTGATTGCCGGTATTTCCCGAACGTCCGCTAAATTACGTCGTATCGAAGACGTGGACAATTTCATAGACCTAACCTCGAGCTGGGACCAGGTATTGGAGGTCGCAATCCCGAGAAACCAACTCAAGTTTGAAGAGGACAAACATCTCTATTTCGCCGTATCACTTGTTGACGGGCAAAAAGTTGTTGAAAGATGGCCGGACGCCAATTATATACCTATCGAACTTCCGAAACCCGGAGATTCTTTCTTCTGGCAGGTCTGAGCAAGGAGCTCGCTATGGATGAACAGGATATCAACAATGTGGCTGGCGCCGGCGGATACAGTGGAAACACCGAGACCGACGAAACCACCCGTACCTATGCTAACGAAGAAGAGATGATCGAAGAGGGGAAAGCGGCAGCTGTCCTCGGGTATGTCCCGTTTCTTTGCTTCATCCCGCTAATTAAAATGCGACATAATAAGTTTGCATTCCGGCACGGGAAACAGGGGTTGTTCCTTTTGTTCATCGAAATTCTCGCAATTTTCTTCATGTTCGACATCATATCCAATCTATTCTGGGGGATTTTGCTCATTCTCTCAATCGGGTCTGCCGTTTTTGGAATCCTGTATGCCCTTCAGGGAAAAGAGTTTACGATTCCCTTTGTCGGCGACTCTGCTGACAAGATCAAGATTTAGCTTGTATTTAGTCCACTTTCTGCGTATACTAGTAAGTTGTTACGGATAAGGCGGGCGCTTAGCCGTTAGAAATCACGGCGACATGCCTGTTTTTAGTTAGCTGTATGCGGAGGGAAAGGATGCTTATCTTTAAGAAACCGTCGGAAATGGAGTTCCGGCAGGTCATGCGGATGGTCGAGAAATACGACATCAGCACCCCGAACGATCTCCCATTGGACTCTTTTACGATTCTCAAGAACGATGACCGAATTCTGGGTTTTGGTGCATTGCGCTCACAGGAGGGCTACACCGAGCTCGAAGTCGTTGGAGTCGCCGAGGAATTCCGGGGTAAGGGCTGGGGTAAGATGATTATCAAGAAGCTCTTGGAAGTTGGTCCCGATACAATCTGGCTGGCCACCGATATGCCGAAGTACTTCGAAAAGTTCAATTTTGTTCCCTCCAAGCAAGTACCTCGCGAGTTGGCCCGCAAGATTAACCCGGTTGAAACCAACGGTTTTGGCATTGCTCAACCGTCGAAGCCCGTCACAGGACGCAACCGCGTCAAAGCCATGGTTTACATGCGAAAGAAGTGACTCGCCTCACAGAAATCCTGAGATAAAAAGCGCCCCGCTTCGGCCGGGCGCTTTTTTCGTTGTGTCAGATAAAGATCGAGGTAACCGCCACGTCGGCGGCTCAACAGCCGGCGCAGGGTGCAACGCCGCCCGAGAAGATGAAATTGATCATGTGCACAGCATCAGAAATGTTGAATTTGCCGTCGCAATTGGTATCGCCAACATCGATAGGGGAAGGTGCTGCTCCGCCGCCAAAGATGTAGTTTACCAGAAAAACGACGTCGGAGATAGTCACATCCTGACTGGAATCGGCATCTCCCGCGATAAAACCGCATCCTGAAAGCACAATGACTTTGTCCTTTGTGCCTCCCACAGTCACTACGACATTCGCCAGAGTCGAATCCTGATAGCTTGGGTGTTCAACGGTCAAGGAATACGTTCCAGGTTCGACCTCGTTCATCATGAACAAACCATTGACAATGGTGGTGTCTTCATGCTCATGCCCATTTAAGTAAACGATCGCACCCGCAATCGGTAATGAATCCGAATCGACCACCATACCGGCGATCATCCCGTGTGCATGGTCTTGATGCAGGAATGTTACGGTACCAGCAGACCAACTTCCGGTGGTCGTTCCACCGTCGGTAATTCGGCAGTAGACATAGAGTGATGTATCTGCAGGCACATAAGCTGAATTGATAATGTAGAAGCCCTGTACCGCCGGCGTATTCAGCGACGTCGGGAGCAACAACTCATTCCCGTTCAATACCGGTGCAGAATTCACAAACACCGAGACCCAGCATTCATCAGCTTCCGGGTCGACGTGACTCCAACCCACCTTGTAAGTATCAAGGCCATGAATCAACACGGTGTCGCCCGCTGGAGGATCTACCACAGTAACACTCGGCGCTGAATTTGACGGGGGATTGATCGTCAACTTGTAATTCGGATTGACAGCACTGTTGAAACCATAGACACGAGCATAATACCAACCTTCCGGTTTTCCATTCAATGAAATGGTTTCAACGTTAGTCGAGCTTGTTGATGAACCGACGGAGTTTCGATTGGCGTCATAGAGCCGCAAATCAAGATCGCCCTGATTATTGATCAAGTCGATCCTAACGAAATCCGCAGAAGTTCCCGTGCTGTTGCAGTAGAAGCGAAAGTAGTCGTCATTGTCCGACGCATGGATATTCAAATTCTCAATCACTCGCTGCGGGTCGCACGGTCCCAGGTTTGGGCTGTTGACCGAACCGACCAGTCGGGCATCAACCTCGTCGAAGTTGTCGGCCGGCTCATATGCGTCAGCCAGGAAAGGAGAAGTATCGCCAACAACCACAAGAACGCGAGATGCATTGTTAGTATCTCTGGCTTCCATGATCGTAGTGTCCGGATCGACAACCGCCTCTAACCAGTACACACCGTCGGGGACGTCGGTAATATCAATGTTCTGCCCCGGCAAATCCCTGCTATAAATGTCTGCCCAGCCAACGCTCAATCCCTGAATAGTTGATGAACAAGAGTGAAATTCGCCGCTGGGATTGTAGTTCGGCAAACTCGAATCATGAATTGTCAAGTCCAGAATGCAGAAACTCGTCTTGGCTCCAGAGGCAATGATCGGCCCAACTCCGGAATCAGGCAGCACCGTCCTTAGATGGAATTGACTCCATCCTTCGACGTGAATGTGGTCGTGTTGCGAATGGAAAATGAACTTGCCGGCGAGGCGTTCAAAGAAACTTCCGTCACTGCGGAAAATCCTCTGGCGAATATCCTGTGTGCCATCTGGATTCGCAGGCAATACGCCATACAGGTAGAGTTTCCCCAAACCTATATTAGGGGTTGCCACCGAGAGCTTCAAATGTCTCCGACCGGGCTGCACATTCACGGAAATCTCGTTGTCATACAGGTCGTCGCGTCGAACCGTGATATCGGGCAAGAGCGTGTCGACAACCCCGGCATCAAACGGAACGCCCTCAACGTTGATCTCGTAGCTGCCCTCTAAAGCTTGATACCCGTCTACGACTATATAGTACTCGCCGGGGAATAGCGCGGCATTGGCAATTCGCGATTGTTTGGAAATGCACAATGGTGAATCGTCATTGCAGTACAGCGAAATCAGGTTGGCATCGAGGATTGCGATCTTCGAATCAAACCACTGCGGGTCGCAGGTCACCCAAGTCGTAACCAAAGTTGTCGTATCGACTGTAAGTTTATACCAATAGTCTGCTGCGATATCGGGCCCGGACAGTTCGCAACTGATCATGATGTCGTTGCACGCGCCGACAGTTGTACCCTGATCGACGAACGGCAGGGAAGTGATCAACTCGGCGTTCAATTGATTCGAACCGCCTGTGCACGGCGGCGGCTGCGGAGCCCATGAAATATTTAGTTGATAAGCGCCGGCTGTGCCATTGTAGCCATCGACGACAACATAGTACGTCCCGGCATTCAGCGCCTGGTCCTCAATCCGCGATTGGACATTTGGTGAGCAACTTGCATCATCGTCGTTGCATGCCAGAAGTGCGAGCGCACTGCTGAATATTCCCAAGCGTGTATCATACGTCGAAGGAAATCCCGAAGCACAAGTCGTCCAGACAGTGAGAATCACCGGTTCACTTACCGTCAAGACATACCAGGCATCAGGTGCCGTGTCACTGCCACCCGATAAACACGAAGGAATAGACGCGTTGTTGCCTTTGCCAAGCGTCGTGCCATTATCTACATATCCACTGCTGGAGATCACTGTCGCATTGGCAGCACCGTCGCCGCCATCTCTGGAAGAACCGGCACTGGTTAACGAAGCGGCTGTCTCAGCCCGTCGGGAAACATGTTCGCTTTCAGCTTGATGCCACAGATCTCCTTGATAATTCACTCCCAAAGACTTCAGTGAATCGATGATCATTTGCGATTTCGTTGCCGGCTGCTTGTCTGCGGCGACAATGAGTGAAGATTTGATTGCTGCGAGAATGAGGATGAAAAAGCATGTTCGAAAGGAAATCAGCATCGGAACTCCTCGGGGAATTAGTCGCCTAAAATCTGATTGTGTGCTCTTTGTCTCGATGAAGCACACAGTGGAATATGGGATCAATGGATAAATATACCTACATCGACCGCACTCGTCAATTTTAAAAATATATGAGGATGTTTGGATACTGTAGGGTGCCTGGTTAAGCTCGAGGCTTGGACCGCAAAACGTCGAATCAATTCGGTTTTTGTCCGATGAAAAATGGTACCGAAAAACGACTTTGAATGTAAGAATATCTTAACTCCTTACGCAGTCGGTTGCATTTTATTGACAAATTATTGTTGACGTGAATTGAGTGATTTACTATAGCTAGTGTATTGCTGGCCAAGAACAGCAATATATGGTCTTGAGAGAATTCGGTCACCGATCCCTGAAGTTTGGTTGGGGATTGCCGACACTTAACACAGCAGTTCATTTTCTGCACAAGCGTAATGAAGCTGTTGGACGAGACTAACATACTCGCACATCGTACTTTTGCCTGGGTCAGGATGTTCGGGTCTTATACATCTCCGGGTGCTCTACTTCACGAAGTTTGGATAGTTTAGTCCAGCTCCGCTTGGAAAAAATGCTTTTGGGCGATAGCTGGAAGTTATTGGACGATAGAGAAATAGGACTTATGGCTTCATCCGTTGTTGGCTATAACCTCATCCTCAATTCCACCGGGACCTCGATAGGCACAAGCATTGCCTTATATGCGACTGTCGGAGAGGTAAAAAGGAAACATTGAGGTGAGGTTGTAATGTCAAATTGCAGATTCTGCCAAATTGCTTTTGTAATATGCAGTGCGCTCCTCGTCTCGGCCTCGGTTGTATTTGCCGGTCCGGGTACGAACAGTGGCGACTTTCTTAATATCCCCGTCTTTTCACGTGGAGCTGCCCTTAGCGGAGCCTTAGTGGCCAATGCTGATGGAGCAAATGCCCTGTTCTACAACCCGGCGGGAGTAGGACGCGACGGAACTGGGGAAGTCTCATTTTCGCATACCGAACTGATGCAGGATCTGCGGCTCGATAATTTCAGCATGGCTATTCCGTTGAAGAACGGCTCCGGGATTGGACTCGGACTGACCTACCTTGGGTACGGCAGTATTGCCGGCTACGATGTTGGTGGAGTCGCTACGGGAGACTTATCCGCATACTCGTTTATGTTGAATCTGGGCTACTCCCAGAAGCTTTCAGAGTCATTTTCGGCGGGCGTCGCTGTTAAACCCGTGTTTGAGAAACTCGACGACTTGGAAGCAAGCACCATCACTTTTGATCTGGGACTGATGGCTGAATTCGGCCAGTTCTCTGTTGGTGCACAGTATGCGAATCTCGGCGGTCGGCTAAAGTATGTCGAAGAAGAGATCAGCCTGCCGGCCACTATGCGCCTTGGCGTCTCTTATCGTACTTTCGGTTCTTCGTCCGTCATCTCTGTTGCCGGCAATAAGGAGCAAGGTGAAGGGGTGTCCTTCGGCGCAGGCCTTGAGTATGCCTATAGCTCGATGCTTGTCTTTAGAGCCGGTTACGGCGGCTCGTTGGAGGAAACCAGCACATCTGCCGATGGAATGGCGCTTGGTATCGGTCTGATGCTCGACCATGTCGGGATTGACTATACATACCGTCCTTCGTCAACAAGCGAAGGTATACATCAGATTACTGGCTGTTACCGTTTCGGTCGCTGAGTTTAATCTAGAGGCCGAACAACTTCGTTTCGTCAACAAACCGCACTAAAATCATCCAATTCATATGTGAGATCCCGGAATTGGCATTACCAATGTGTGCATCGCAATGCACCTATTGTGCTAGTTCTTACTGCCAAAACGAGTTATGGGTTACAATCTCGAAAATACCACGCTGCAATGTGGTTTATATATAACTTGAACAAAAGCGCGTAAGATGCTGCGCATAAGCCACATGTAATATCATAAATTTCTCAATTGTTGACCAAAAGTGCAATAATCCGAACTATTACCGATTGGCACCTGATTTGCTCTTAAGATGCTCGAACAGCTATAGTTACTGTGCCAAGAGTAACCAAGGAGCATATTCAGAAATGCAGTACACTAAGGACAGAGCAGAGGCTGAGAAGTACCTAAAAGCGACTTCGGCAGCCAGCTACCACTCCGACATCGTTGTAAACGAACGATTCGGCTCGTCGGGGGTTACGGGCCTAAGAGAGACACTGAATGCCGGCTTGCGCAAAGCCCGGTTGGTCGTGAGCGAATACGCTCTGTCCAACGCATTCGTGCTAGCTTTCCTTGCCGGAGCTCACAGTGATAGCGCAGCTAAGTCCTCGAAAACAGCCGTTGCGGTCAATCGGATTCAATTCCTGTTCAGTTGGATAGTCGCTTTGGTTGGACTGATTTGTCTCCTGCCGCTGTTCGGTCTTGTCGCCTTGGCAATCAAACTCGATTCTGCAGGACCGGTCTTTTATAAGCAAGAACGCGTAGGGATTAACCGTCGCCGTGGTGACCGCCGCCAGCGCCCCGATGATCTGCTGATGTGCAGCCGTCGGGCCGACCGCCGTCAGAAGAACCTTTTTGGCAAGACATTCTTTGTCTACAAGTTTCGCACGATGGTCTCCGACGCTGAAAAACGCTGCGGCCCGATTTGGGCAACTAAGAACGATCCTCGCATAACTCGCCTTGGCAGGTTCTTACGCAAGACCCGTATCGACGAGTTTCCGCAGTTGATCAATGTGCTTAAAGGTGAAATGTCCGTCGTTGGCCCGCGTCCCGAGCGTCCGTTCTTTATTGAGAAGCTCTCGACCGAAGTCCCGAATTACACCCGTCGCCTTGAAGTCCTTCCCGGAATCACCGGTTTGGCCCAGGTCGAGGGTGGCTACGATGTGACTATTGACGACGTGAAGAAGAAAGTGTCTCACGATCTGGAATACATTCGCATCTCGAGTGTCACAAGCGACGTCAAGATCATGTTCAAGACGGTCGGTGTCATGCTCGGCGCCCGCGGAATGTAGACCAATTTTCCCGACTAATTTTCAGAAAAACTCTCCGCAAGGTTTTTAACCAAAAAACCTTGCGGACTGAATAAGAACTTCGTTATTTTGCCGATATGGACATTATGAAACTAATTACGGCAAAACGGGTTGCGCTTTGTGTCGGCATGATGCTGACTCTCGCCGGCGCGGCCCACGCACAGAACGCACAGGATGCGACTGTAACAGTGACTTCCAATCCCCCTGGGGCGACCGTGATGTTGTCTGGTGACATGACAGTGGCGGGCGTGACACCGGCAACTTTCACACATCGATTAGCAGGATAGTTCAAGGTCACTGCTTATCGCGATGGCTACGAAACCTACAACTCCAGCGTGCTGCTATCAGGTCGTGAAGCGACAACTATTGATTTCAAACTGAAACCCAAAACTCGTGTCAAGGCAGCTCTGCGATCCATCGTCATCCCAGGTTGGGGACAACGTTACTATGGTGCAAAGACCAAGGGTAACGTGATGTTTATCGGTGCATTGGTCGGGGGAGCCACCGCCGGCATCATGCACCTTCGCTTTGACAACAAGCGCGATGACTATCTCAACTTTCTGAAGCGCTATGAAAATGAACGATCGGTTCCGGAGAAGTACCTGATGCTTGCGGAGCTTTATGACCGCCAACAGGACGCGTACGATGCTGAGCAACAACGCAACATTGTTGGCGCCATCGCTGCTGGAATCTGGGTTTACAGTGTTCTCGACGCCATGCTTTTCTTTCCCGACTACGGGATTTCAATCTCGGGTGCGAACTTGAGCTTCGTACCAGAGTATGATGGCGAGTCGGTCAAGCTGATGGGGAGGTTGAAATTCTAATGAAGCGAATTCTCACTGCATTAATATTTGTAACGTTGCTGGCAACATCGGCCTTTGTCGGAGGATGTACTGACCAAATCGTAGAACCCGTCCGGACGAACGAAGTGGCAGGGGCTCCCGAGGTTCCTCGCAATCTTGTTACTTCAGTTGGAGACGGCACCGTAATTCTATCTTGGGAGATTAGCTCCCCTGCGAAGATTTCGCGGTACTTGATTTATCGCGGTGATACGACCTTTGCTGCACCGGAATTGATTGATTCGACAACGTCGTTAAGCTATACCGATACCGGACTAAGAAATACTTTGCGGTACATCTATCAGGTGACTGCCATCGGCACAAACGGAATGGAAAGTGATTTCTCTCGCGCCGTTTCTGCGACCCCCAATATCTATACGGTCTTGATCAGCGATAACTCTCGTTTCACGAACTCGCGTCAGGTGACTGTTTCCTTCGCAGCTCCGGCCGGGACACGACTCGTCCTCTTGGCGAATGACGCACAATTCACCGGCGCACAGTGGAGCAATTTCTCGGCATCACGCTCTTGGGAACTGACATCGGGTGATGGTGTCAAAACCGTTTATGCGCGGTTCCGTGACGCAGAAGGCAATGAAGTCGCCGAATCCGTGAGCGATGAAATTGTTCTGGATACGAAGGCAGAGATCCTCTCGATTACGGAAGACTCGCAGGGTGCGACACTTTCGGCTGGTGACGTCATTGAGTTTTCGATGAGCACTGGCGAGACGGAAGGTACCGCCAGTGTCGAGATCAACAACGTCGCAAACATAACGCTCTTGGAGAGCGGAGGCGGTGTCTATAGCGGAACCTACACAATACCGGGTGGAATCGACGTTATCGACGCCACAATAACAGGCAGTTTCACCGACGCCGCCGGTAATCGCGCGAGCGAATTGACCTTGACTTCCTTTGTCAATATAGCCAATCCACCTGAAGCAGCTCAGTTGTCGGCTTTTGTGGTTTCTGAAGAGTCAATTGAATTGTCATGGACTCGCTCCAGTGCTTCGGATTTCCAGAGTTATCAGGTCTTCCGCTCGGAGACCGCTACGGTGAACACCTCGTCGTTGCTCATTCGCACGGAAACCGGCGCCGCCAATACGACCTTCCGCGACAACGATTTGGAGCCCGGTAAAGACTATTACTATATTGTCTACACAATTGACCGCACGGGATTGCGTTCAGCCAGCAATACAGTCAAGTCAACTACAAAAATCAACGAGGCACCTACGGCGGTCGTCCTGTTTAAGTCTGATGAAGATTCAACCAGCGTCAGAATCGGCTGGACACTCAATACTGATTCGGATTTCGCATCTTATCAAGTCTATCGCTCGGTAACGACACCGGTCCAGACGACAGGGGCCACCAACCTGATCGGGGTTGTCACTGGCCAATCGACGAACAGTTTCACGGATGAAAACATTAATGCCGGCCAGCAGTTCTACTATGTCGTCGTTGTGTTTGACAAATACGGCGCCCGGTCGGCCAACTCCAATGAGGTGAGAGGACCTAATCCGTAATCCTGTGGGTGTGCTTGATCGACTAAACTTCATAATCGCGTTATACGGTCGACTGATCGTTGGACTCTTCAATTTCCGGCTTTGGCCGCCGTTCTTCCTCTTTTTCCTGGTCATGCTGCTGCAAGTAATTTTGCTCAGCAATATCTTTTCGCCGCTGCTGTCTGGTTGGCTGATTCCAATCGTCCAATGGATCGGTGACGAGTCGATTATTCATTACCCCCAGCATATTGCCTACATTCCGTCAGTCTTCGAAAAGATGAACCTCTTGTTCTCGTGGCTGATTGACTCGTTGCTAAGCGCAACAGCTGTCCTAATGTTTGCGGCTTACTTCAATCGTGAAAAAGTGCGGTTCTCCGAATCGCTAAAAATAGCAGTTGGTTATTATCCCAAACTGCTTCTCATCTGGCTCATCGTTTTTGTTCCAATCCTGCTGTTGTTCTGGGGACTGCCAAGCCTGTTTGAGGGATTTGTCGTGGGTGCCCCGCGCCGAAAGATGGCACTGATGCTGGGGATGCAGGGATTGCAGACCATTGTGACGGCTCTGTTCGCATACGTTGTTCCTTATCTGCTTTTGCGCAAGGCCTCGTTTGGACAAGCCTTTGCTCGGAACTTCGCTCTATTCTTCCGCAGCTTCTTTACAACGGTCATCTTGGTTGGCATTCCGCAATTCTTGCTTCTGCCGCTCGTCTATGCACTCCAGAATACTGGGAATATCGTCAACAAATTCAATCCGAATGTTGTTATTTGGATGACTGTCGGCCTCGCTGTTGCTTTGACCCTCTCAAACTACTTCACCACCGGTGCCATAGTAAGATTCTTCCGCGAAGCCGCTGAAGACTGATGTTTACCATATACGACCTGGCTGAAATCGGGGCGTGTTTTGCAGCCTTCTTCTCAATGCTGTTTGTGCTGGTGCGCAAACCCGGGCACCTCTCAGCGCATTTTTTTGTCGGTGCAGCGGTCAGCACCGGGTTGATGTGGGCAGTGTTCACTGCAATCATTCCTCGCGTACAAGTTCTTAATCACTTGCAGCATGGACTGCTGATCTGTTCGCTCTCGTGCGCAACGGGATTCTGGCTGCTCTTTCTGCTCGTCTTTGCCAGAGAGCCTGCAAGCAATCTCTTCCGTCGCCGCTCTCTAACCGTCTTTGCGACTTTGGGTCTGCTAAGTCTGGCGTCAATTGGGTCGTTCTTCGGAAACTACTTCACACTGGTCACCGACGCCGTCGACGGACGTTTCATAGAAATCACACCAGTCGGGCGTTACTTTCTGACACTTCTCATTGTCGCCAATGCTTTCGGTCTTCTGCAACTCGAGAGTACCTATCGAGCTTCGCAGGGAAGTCTGCGGCGAACGCTGGTGTTGCCGATTTTGACGACTGCACTCCTCCTTGCCGTCAACATCGTCTCCGGCATGATGGGTTTGCTGATTGCGCGTATTGAGTTCATGAGCATCCAGATATCTGCGCTCCTGATGATTGTCTCGTTCATTTTACTCGCTCGCTTCGTCGTGTATACCGAGCGGCAGGGACAGGGAGTCGTTGTCTCGCGTGAAGCAGTATATTCTTCGGTTGCTCTGGTACTCATCGGCGGGTACTTCATTTTCATCGGTGCCGCCGTGAAATTGCTTGTATCGCTCGGTGGGAGTCCGCAGATCTTTCTTTCAGTCCTCGCAGCGTTCGTAGTGATCATTTTCTTTTTTGCCCTGGTGATGTCGGGCTCGATCCGCAAGCGCTGGCGAAACATCGTCGATCGCTCACTCTATTCCGGAAAGGTTGAACTGCTGACTGAGATCACCGGATTTGCCGAAGAGGTCACAGCGGCTACGGATCGGGGTGAGATGTTCACTGCGATCGCGCATGTGCTGGAGCATCGTTGCCAAATGCGTGATATTGTGATTTTTCTAAAGGCCGACCGACTTGGTGTAGTTGTTAAGCGGTACCCGCAGACGGTTCTCGAGACCGAGCATGCAGTGGAATTGGAGCAGTGGCTATTTCGGATTGGACGAATGGCCGCGGCATCGCAATTTCTGTCACTTGGCCTGCAACTCCGTGAAGATGAGCGAACCTTCATTGAATCGCTCGGCAATTGCGAATTGATTCCACTGGTCGCCCGCAAAGAATTCGTCGGATTTATTGCTTGTCGGACCGATAGCCCGCTTGCCGATGATGTTCGCTTTCTCATCGACTCAATCTCGCATCAACTTGCACTTTCACTCCTCTCCGCCAAACAATCCGAATCCTTGTTGGAAACACGCGAACTGGCATCCTTTACAAAGATTTCTTCCTTTGTCATCCACGACGTCAAGAACCTCATTTCCATGTTGTCAATGATCATGCAGAATGCCGAACGCAAGTTCGATGACCCACGCTTTCAGCAAATGACGACCGAGACACTTCGCGGCGCCCAGGAACGGATGAAGCGCCTGATTAATCGTCTTTCTTCCCCGGGCGATCATCTTGATTTTGTTCTGACTAATTGCGATTTGCCTAAACTTTTGCTAAGTTTAGCGGAAGAAATGAAACTATCAAACCAACATAAGATTCATGTCACATTTGATATCGACAGCCTGCCAATCGTCAGGGGAAATGAAGAGAAATTGCGCAGCGTGATTTCGAATCTGATCATTAACGCTGTCGAGGCCATGCCCAATGGCGGCGACCTCCGTTTCGCTGCGGAGGAAGGCCTCGACACAGCAACACTGATTGTGCAGGACAGCGGCGTGGGCATGACGGCAGAATTCATGCGCGACCGGTTGTTCCGGCCCTTTCAGACGAGCAAGCCCAGCGGCCTCGGTATCGGACTGTTTCAGTCTCGCGAATTGGTCGAGCAGATGGGTGGCGCTTTGACCGTTACATCAACACTTGGGCAGGGAAGTAGTTTCAAATTGAAACTGAAGAGAGCATGAGCCTTAAGCATACAAAAATCCTGATCGTCGATGATGAAGACGGAATCCGCTCGCAGCTAAGTTTTGCGCTCGAGGACCAATATGACGTTGCAACAGCTTCGACGGCCGGTGAGGCTCTTCAACTGACACGTGAACGACAGCCGGATATAGTGCTGCTCGATATCTCGCTCTCTCCTTACAGCGGCAGTCAGGAGGGACTGCAGATACTTCCAGACCTGCTAGAACTCGACCCGCAGTTGAAAGTTATCATGGTCACGGGCAACGGCGAAAGGGCTAACGCTCTAACTGCAGTCAAAAGCGGCGCTTTCGACTTCTATGTCAAACCGATAGAGTTTAGCGAACTAAGCATCGTGATCAAGAGGGCAGCGTATCTGCAAGAACTGGAGCGAGAAAATGCCCGCTTGAGCGAATCGCTTCACAATCTCAAAGGCTTCAATAATATCATTGGTACATCTGCACGGATGCAGAAGGTATTTAAAGTAGTTGCGACCGTGGCGCCGACATCATACACGGTACTCGTCACAGGCGACTCCGGAACGGGTAA
>CAUJJY010000072.1 GCA_963205155.1 Candidatus Zixiibacteriota bacterium
GCGCAAACGGAAGAGTGAATCCGATGAAAACTCCAAAGCTGTTTGGATTCGTGAAGAACCCGCGCAAGCGAAAGAAACCCTCGGTCCAGAATTGCCACAACGAATAGGATGATGCCGCAGCCAAGGCAATCAAAAGTGAGAATGCAACAATGATGAGCGATCTTTCATCGCGCGTTATTTCTCGCGTGACAATAAAAACGACAAATAGCAGGAAATATCGTATGATCTCGACTGCGGATTCCAGCGGATGCACGGAGAAGGGCACACAAATCATACTCCAAGCCAGAAGAACTAAAAAGTAGACCCCGGGACGCGAAAATGACCAGTTCCATTTTTCACCTGTGGTCACTTTTCTCAGCAGAACAAGAGCCAGAAAGAAAACTGTCACAACCCATTTAAGAAGATAAAGAGTGGATTCAGAGATCATCGGCAGCGCCTCGATGTGGCTGGTTACAGTGATGGCAGTCAAAACACCGACGGACGAAACCAGCATAAAGGGAATCATGATCGCGCCGACTAATGCGACGAAGATTTGCAGTGGGGAAAGAAATAGGCTCGCGCCTAAGCTGGCAACACCGGCGCTAAATGGAAGATATCTTGCAAGCGCCGTGTTTTGCTGCGTTTCGGTTCTCGGTTCATTGGTACTCACGCTACACGCTTTTGTTGGATTTTCCCAATGGGTCTCTTCTGAGAGTTTGAAGATACTTCAGCAAAGTCCCGTAAGTCTTACTCGCAGTGCTTTCCGGTACGGCCACCTTCTCCAGAACGACCGCCGCACCAGCAGAGAGCAGCAAGCTAAGTAAAAAAGAAGAAACTACTATCATGCGTTTACGCGGCCAGATTGCTTCCTCCGGAGGAATTGCCCTGTCTAAGATCGCGACAGTCGGCACGTCCTTCTTAGTTTGCATCTGTGCAACCTCCAATTGCTGGTAAAGCATTTCGTAGGTGAGTTCCTGAACCTTGACGTCGCGCATCAAAACGGAATACTGAACGGCTAAGTCGGGAATTCGGCTTAAGGGAATTTCCATTGCCGAGTTAGTGGAATCGCTGGCACTGTAGGGACCCATTTCCAGCTGTCGTAATTTCCCGCGCAAAACACCAATCTTAAGACTTAACTGCGCAAGTTCGGGGTGACCGGGGTTAAGGCGAAGTCGAAGCAGGTCCTGCTCGATTTCCGCAGCAGTGAGTTCCGATTGCTGCTGCGCGAGAATGTCAATCATTGCCTTGGTTTGAGCATCAAGAGCAACTGCTAAATTATCGCGCTGAAATGCAAGCAGGCGGTCTTGAGCTGCTTTTAGTGAAGCCGTAGTTTCCTGAACTCGAAGACTAAGAAATTCACCAAAAATCCGATTTTTCTGACTTTGAATCTCGGAATTCACGGAATTCAGTATTGAGACAATGGTGTTGGCGATATCGGCAGCCAGAGTTGGCGACGACGCCTGCGCATCCAATCTAACTATGCCTTCCGGCGACACTTGGGTCGAAATGTGCTCGCGCAATTCCGCCACGGCCTGCAATCGCGAATCCTTGTCATAGATCTCAATCAAGTTTAACGTATCGACCGTCCGCGACAACACGGTTTCGGACTCCATCATCCGTGCGTACAAATCGGACGGAGTCGCCATGAACGGAAGGGCGAAACCGGCGGCTGCCTGCGACAGGCTCGCTGCGGCTGACCCTAAGAGTCCGGCAATCGGCGACTCTTCTTGTGGGGGGAGAATTGTGCAACTGGCGCCGTACTTACGCGGCAGGATCAAACTGATTATTATGGCAAGAATAGTGACCGAGGCTACTGACAAGATCACCATGCGTCGCCTTTTCACAACAATTTCAAGAACAGTCAAGACCCACATGCTTCCTCAATTTTCGCTCTGAATTCGGTGAATGATATCGGTTAACGATGCGGACGTCAACCAGTTTTGCAGAAGATGGCCAAGGCGGAGTCTGATTTCGAGCAACTATGACAATTTCTCGATAAGAGAATCGATTGTCCGGGTACTGATTGCTTCCCAAGTATACGCGGCGGCGAACTCACGGCATTCTTCTCGCAACTCTGCACGATTGATCGACAGCGCGGCGTCAATTGCCGACTTCCAGTGTTCTGCATTTGCAGGAACGGTCTTGACGAGGTCTGGAGGGAAAGTCGACAGCAAATCGTTTGGGCAGGACACGGTAGGCACACCCGCGGCTGCATGTTCGTAAAACTTCAGGGGATTCGAATGGTCGATAAAGTCGCTGGGAATATAGGGGAGTATTCCGACATCAAAGCCGGCGACAATTCCAGCTATATCGTTTTGGCTAACCTCACCGAGGTAGTGAAGATTCTTCGGCGCTCCGAGCCGTTTCGAGAGAATGTCGTTCTGTTGGCGGCCTACGAATACAAACTGCCAGTGAGGATTCTGAGTGATTAGCTCGCTGATCAATGGCCAATCCAAGCGATCAGAAATGTTTCCGGCATAGCCGAGCCGCGGATGCGGAATCGCGTCGATCAGCGGATTTAGTTGTACAGAATCGCAGGACAATTGTTTAAACGTCAAAGATGGCAGACCATTCCCCGATAGCCAGGCGGTTTTGTAGTTCTTCCCCCAATTTCGCAGAAGTTTCGGCGAAACAGCGAGCATCACATCGACACTTTTGCGGTACTTCGATTCAAGGCGTATGGCTGAAGAATCCGGATTATCCGTAACGTCGGCGAGCAAATCGTACATCTCGTACACCATCGGCGAATTCGGAAAAACACGAGACACATAAGCCTGCACCGGATGATAGTACCACACCAGAGGCGGAGCGTCTCCCAGATCGAGCTTTGCTGCAACGTCACAATACCACCGCTTGAGCATCCGAATATTGGCGCTCTCAAGCGCTGGAATACGCCAGGCAACGATATCGCTAAGGCAGTAACGAGGAGAAGCCAAATAGAGGTTCGGTGAAAGCTGCTGTAACTTGTCGCGATTTAAAAGCTCTCTGAATCGTGATGGCTTACGAAACGCAGTCGAAACCGGACAGAGTGGTCGATTCACGGAAATCACTGTGACTCCGAGTTTTTCAACTACGGAGGCAATTGATCGCACTTGACCACGGCGGGTAAATGTCGGCCAATCTGTCTTGTTGAAGATGACGATGACACTTGGGATAGGCATATCTATTTAGCGAAGATGGGACTCTCGGGCAAGCACCATCCCCCACACCCTGTTTTGCAGAATCCATAAGCCAATGCCCTAATTGAGCCTGCGCCCAATATATCAGTTAATGATTGACCGTCAAGGAGCAAATGGCTACATTGGATGCCGTTAATCAAACTCGGGTTGCGCAGACACATTTGCTCCCGAAGGTAGTTCCAGTGTAATGGAGGTTAAGTGAAAGTCACTCTCTCAGAAAAAAGCGGAATTAGTGTGATCTCGGTTTCGGGAAAGATGATGGGCGGACCGGATACGGGCGAACTTGACGAAAAGCTGTATTCCTTGCTCGCTAAAGGTCAGAAGAATGCCATCGTGGACTTGCAGAATTGCGAATGGATCAATTCTTCCGGCTTGTCGATTTTGATCCATCACTACAAGAAGTTCAAGGATGCCGGCGGTGAATTGCGCCTTGCGAACCTGACCGATAAGATTGAACGGATTATGGTCATCTCGCGTCTGACAGAGGTATTCTCTGTGCATGACACGCTTGATGATGCCGTTGCCGCCAGCAAGAAGTAATCTTGTTGGCCATTTGAACTTCAAAAGCGGGAAGGGCGGATTGATTCGGAGAATTCTCCTTGGTTGTTTGTTCGCCGGTTGGCTGTTGGCCAATGTCACAACGGTGAATGCCGAGCTGATTGACTTTGCCGGCGTGGCGGACAGCTTGCGCACAATGACACTTGACTTCGCGAAGCAAGCTGAAGTGTCACAACTGACCATAGATCGGGGCGGCGTCAAGATAATCCTCGAAAGTGGAATCCTCACATTGGGGCAATCGGTCGGAGGAAAAACCTTCTCGGCCGTCTTTGCCGGTAAAGGGCGCTTTGAATTGGTACCT
This sequence comes from Candidatus Zixiibacteriota bacterium, assembly GCA_963205155.1. Classification (GTDB taxonomy): domain Bacteria; phylum Zixibacteria; class MSB-5A5; order CAIYYT01; family CAIYYT01; genus JADJGC01. The sequence continues at coordinate 4,018 of CAUJJY010000072.1, forward strand.
CCTAATCGGGCTGAAAGGTATATGCTGGCCCGTCACACCCAGGACAGCACGGCAAATTGGCCCTTTGAAGAAATCGCGCTCATCTTTAGCGATTCAACCGAACTTGAACTCAAGTCTGAATTGAAGTTTAGTGAACTTGGCCAACGCAAAGGTGAAATGCGACTGCTCTCCGGTTTCATTGATTTTATCCAGGATGAATTTGAGTGGTCGTTTCCCGCACTGATTCTTGGCGATTTTGTCCATCCTCAACTGGACGGCCGTTTTCTCGCGCGATTCAATTCGCCGCGCGGAAATATGGTGTTTGTATACGATCCGAAGGAAATTGAGGAGATTCAACTTTACAAACATGCCCGAACCGGAGACGGCTCGTATCCGGACCTCATCCAGAGTTTTCATTTACCGGACCAATACACCAGTACTCCATGGGGCATAGATTCGGAAAACAAGGACTTAATTGATAGTCTCGACTACGACATCTCTTGCAAAATCTTCCAGTCTGCCAAAACAGAGTTGGATGTTAAGCTGTCACTCCAAAGCAACCTTGACAGTTTGCGCTCAATATTCTTCCAATTGATGCCCGAAATCGACCAGAAGTCATTAAGTGTGGCCGATGCAAACGGTGACTCCCTCTATTTCCTACGTTTGAAAGATGAGTATGGAGTAACCGTATTTCTCAACCAGCCGCTTGCCAAAGGTGAACGAACAAGCCTGCAATTCAGTTACGAGTCAAATCGCATGGTACTCAAGACACCTTGGGGCGGCAATGTTCTTGCCTATGCGACGAGCTGGTTTCCGCGATACGGCTACCTGAAGCGCTCGAAGTTCCGCCTCAAATTCGCAGTTCCTGAACAATATGAATTCGTCGCAGTCGGTCGAAAAACATCAGAGGAGACCAAGGATGGCTTCAAAATAACCGAATGGGACATCAGTGATTTCCCGGTGGCGATAGTCTCTTACAACTATGGTCCCTTCCAGATAGATACCGGGCGCATCTTGGACGACAAGCCGGTTGCGGTCTATGCCGGCAAGTCGCACAGCGCGGGCACCGCTTCGGTGCGGCGCAGTGTTCTGGACGATGTCGTTGCTTCGGCATCGCTGTTTTCCGCCGAAGTGCACCCATATCCATTCAATCAACTGATCGCGACCGAAATTCCCTCACCGCACGGGCAGGGATTGCCGGGGCTAATACACCTTGGCTATGCAACCTTTGACGAAGGGATCGGCAATAACTTTGACGACGCGTTTCGTGCGCACGAAGTCGCGCACCAGTGGTGGGGACATCTCGTCGGCTGGAAGTCCTATCACGATCAGTGGCTTTCGGAAGCGTTTGCCGAGTATTTCAGCGGCTGGTATATCCAACGCAAGTATCAGAATGACGAACAAAAGCGCGGGAGATTCTTCGACTTGCTCGACCTCTGGCGCGATGATGTCTACCAAAAAGGATCTTACGTTAACAAGGGCTGGCAGACCGACTATCAGGAGGGCAACGATGCCGGGCCAATCTGGATGGGATATCGTCTGGCATCTTCGAAATCTTCAGACTATTCGACACTTGTTTACAGCAAAGGCGCTTATGTGCTTTACATGCTGCGGATGATGATGTTCGATTTCGTCAAACGCGATGATGCTAAATTCCGGGAGATGCTGAACGGTTTTCTCACCGAGCATCGCTGGTCGGACGCAACTACGGCAGACTTTCAACGGATCGCAGAAAAGCACTATGGTCAGCCGCTCGACTGGTTTTTTGACCAGTGGGTTTATGATACGCAGTTACCGGAATATACCTGGGAGCCGATAATCAGTCAGCAACCGGACGGCAAATTTGCAGTCGAACTGCACGTCAAGGTAGAGAATGTCCGGAAGGGATTCCGGATGCCCGTACCGTTGACAATCCTAATGGAAGGCGATTATCACACAACGACCAGGCTCGACATCACTCAACTCGATCAGGCCATCACGATACCGAACCTGCCGTACAAGCCCGTGAAGTTCGTCTTCAATACCTTCAAGTCGGTGCTCTGCAAAGAGCACAAAAAGTAACTACTTTAGCAGTACCATTTTCCTAGTAATCACCTGATCGCCGGCACGCAGTCGATAGAAGTAAACTCCCGTCGAAAGTTTTCCGCCGTTCACTGAATTTGCATCCCAGTCAACAGCATAATTACCGGTATTCAGATGTCCGAAGTCCTTGAAGTCGACACGTTCTCCAAGCACATTGTAAACGCTCAATTCCACTTCGGCGGAACGTGACAATGAGAAGCGGATGTTGGTCGAGGGATTGAAGGGATTCGGGAAGTTCTGTTCGAGAGTGAAGTTTTCCGGTAAGGCTCCGGATTCCTCGCGTGCAGTCGCAAGTGTCTGGACTGTAATCGTGCCTTGCATACCGAAATGGAACTCGCAGTGATACGGAAACGGGCCGTTGCCATCCGCTTCCGAGAAGACCACCTGAAAAGGGGTGCCGGTTAAGGTCCCGGAGTCCCAGTCTTTTGGTGACGACGCGTCGGATGTGCAGGTATGCGTGCCGGCTAGACGCACCCAGCGAACGGTGTCGCCATGGCTGATTTGTGTGGTTGGAGGCGTAAACTGGTTATTGCTGACGTTGACAGTGTGGATGGTGGCAGTGACCGGATTGGTGCAAACAAGCAGGACCACGACCGCAAGCACAACCAGGAATTTCCGATTTGAAATAGCCAAAGACATACATATCTCCGCGAATGTGTGAAATTTTGCCGGCAGCAGCAGGCGGCGGGATCGTTATCTCTAATTGTTAATACGACAATGTAGATACATGTAAGGGATTAAAATTATTATCGAATCGCACAGTTAGACGGCGAACTACGCAGGCGCTTTTTTGTAACTTTTGATTGCGGCGCATAGTATAGTAGAACTCAATTAAGGCGAGTGAACAGGTAGGATTATGATCGAAACCAAAGATTTGTGCAAAAACTTCAAAGACAAGAAGCGTGGCGAGGTCAGAGCAGTTGACCACGTCACATTTCGATGCAAACCGGGCGAGGTTTTCGGACTGCTCGGCCCCAATGGCGCCGGCAAAACGACCACCCTGCGCATTATCTCGACGGCGCTGAAACCGTCATCGGGAACAGCGGTGATCAACGGTGTCGACGTTGTTACTGATCCGCAGGGTGTACGTCGGCAGATTGGATTTCTCTCCGGCAACACCGGACTATATGGCCGATTGACGGCGAAAGAAATGGTAGCTTACTTCGGCAGGCTTTATGGCATGGATGAGTCAAAAATCGAGAAGCGCACGAATGAGCTGTTCACGTTGCTGGACATGAATACCTTCGCCAATGTCCGTAACGAGAAGCTCTCGACCGGCATGAAGCAGAAAGTATCGATTGTCCGCTCAGTCCTGCATGATCCGCCGGTAATGGTCTTTGATGAGCCGACCTCGGGGCTGGATGTGATGAGCTCGCGGACGATTGTGGATTTCATCAAGACGTGTCGAGACTCCGGCAAGTGCGTCATCTTCTCGACGCATATCATGAGCGAAGCAATGCGCCTGTGCGACCGAGTGGCGATCATTCACAACGGCCGGATTTACCGCGAAGGCACGGTCAACGACCTGCTCGTGCAAACCGGTATGAACAATCTCGAGGACGCCTTCATCAAGATCGTGGAGGGATAGCCAATGCAGACGAAGAATATCAAGACGATTTTCCTGAAGGAACTCAAGGATACCCTGCGAGATCGCCGGACAATGATCTTTGCATTCCTGATGCCGGTCCTAATGATGCCGGTGATCATGATCGGTATCCTCAAACTGCAGGTGAGCGCTGTCTCCGATATTAGAAAAGAGAAACAAGTTGTCGTTGTCGAAGGCTTTGACCGTCTTCCTGCCGAACTCCAGGCGCGTTTTGAGAGTCACGACTCTCTAACAATCAAATTATCGACGGAGTATCCCGGAGAGGATCTCAAACAGGAGGTCACTTCAGGAAGGATACCCGTATTCATGTCCGTTCCGGAGCGATTCAGTCAGTCTCTCGACCTTGAGTCGCAGACCGATATTGAGGTTTATTACGACGGTGCCGAGGACCGGTCGTCAGTCGCTTACGAAAAGATAAGAAGGGTTCTCACAAATCACCGTGAGGGTGTAGTAACGTCGCGAGTACTCAAACGCAACTTGCCCGAGGAACTACTCACTCCTTACAACATTCTCGACATTGATCTCGCGCCTCCCGCCAAGCAGGGTGCACGGTTCTTTGCGATGTTGATTCCGTACTTCATTGTCCTCACATGCTTTCTCGGTGCAATGTCTCCGGCAACCGACCTGGGCGCAGGGGAGAAAGAGCGCGGGACAATTGAGACGTTGCTTGTGGCGCCGGCGACCAGGGGTGAATTCGTCATTGGCAAATATATGGTGGTCCTATTGACGTCTGTCTCGGCGGGCATCTTGTCGTTAACGAGTATGGCGCTTTCATTCAAGTATTTTGCGAATTCTAAAGAGTTTATAGATTTAAAGAATATGATGAATGTTCAGATTGGTTTTGAATCCATCGCGTTGATCCTTATGGTCGTGCTGCCGTTGGCAGGGATTTTTGCGGCGATCACCTTGGCGGTTTCGATATTCGCCAAGTCGGCCAAGGAAGCGCAGGGTTATCTTGGTATGCTCAACTTCATGCTGGTCTTTCCGGCTTTTGTTTCAATGATTCCTGGCATGAAAATCAGCATGCAAACGGCGCTGATCCCGGTTATTAACACCAGTTTGATTATCAAGAGCGTCCTCTCTGAACCGGATGCCATCAATTGGGGATTGGTGTTAGTGGCGTTTTTTGCGACATTTGCCGTTGCCGCCGCCTGTTTAGTCTTCTGCAAGAAATGGTTTGAACGCGAGGAAGTGCTGTTCAGGATGTAGCGGGCTTCTAAGTGTCAAACTGTCAGTGGATAGTATCGAGCCCGGTTCTGCGCAATGCGAAGCCGGGCTTTTGACTTACTGCGGCTGACTGCTAATGCACGGTTCAGGACCGTGCGCATACAAGAAATTGATGAGATAGGCGATGTCGGACATAGTGATCACATCAGTGCAATCAATTAATCCAGCGCCGAACGGGCAGGGCGCAGGCCCGCCAAGAAAGATGTAGTTCACCAGACAGACTGCATCGGCGATATTGATCGACGCGTCGCCGTATGCGGTGGTAGCATTGCCGACAATATAGTTGAACTCAAACGCTCCAATATCGATTGCCTTCCCGCTGAATCCGATACTTGCCGGGTCACCCTTGTCAATACAAGGCGAATTGCACATTAGGCCATAGTCGCCGTTAGCCGGATCGACAAAGAGCGGATCGGCACTAATGTCGTGGACACCGGGTTGCGTACCCACATAGTTGACTCCGTTCTCCCAGAAAGCGTTGTAGTCGGCCATGGACGAACCCGCTTCGATGGCAACGCCAGTGCAGTTAGTGAAAATGTTGTTACGGATGTCAATGCTGTTCTGGTTTGTAACAAAGATACCCTTGCCAAATCCGACGAGCGTATTGTTCGAAATCGTGCCGGAGGCAACCACCGAGACATCGATCCCGTTCCCGGGTGTTGTTGCGATCAGATTGTTATTATGGATTTCAAGAGAAATGGGGTTCGGATAGTTCTGCCTAAGTACGATAAGTTCATAGTACTGGTCGCTCGACGATATCACAAAGTCGCAGTTCCGGATGGAAACTTCTTGCGAATTCTCAAGTAAGCAGCCTACTGCAATGCCTGCCTGCCCGTCAAAAACGCAGTTCACCATATCAAGGTCGCTCTTCAAGAAAACAGTTGGGATCCCGGGATTTCCTACGGCCAATCTCGTAAATCTGCAATCGCTGATTACAACATTGCCTGACGAATTGAATACTCCATTCGGAACTTCGAAGTGGAACCCCTTGATATTGGCGTGCTTTTGTCCGTTGGGCAATCCGCTAATTATGTTGTAGCTGCCGCTCGCTCTTCGCAAGACTGTGGCTCCACTGCCATCCCGTCCAATTAAGGATATTGCCTTTCCGCGCATCAATATCTGTTCGGTATAGATACCGGGTGCTACGAGGATCGTATCGCCATCCACGGCTAAGTAGATGGCTACGTTCATGGTCGAAAAGTCCGCCGGTATTTCAAAAGTCGTAGGTACGCCTGGTCGAAAGCGCCATGTCGGCGACCAGTTCGAATATAAGTGTCCGTCAAATGAGCGGGCTCTCCACCAGTGGTCTTGATTCCCGGCCAATCCGTCGAGCGTATCAGTCTCAACTTGGCCAGAAGCGCCTTGTCTGACGGTCGTCGCAAGAACCTTGTTTGTCAGAAGCGCGTCGTCGTATAACTCAAATTCGCAATAAATCGTATCGGATTCCGGATCGGATATTCTCTGCACCTTCAGAACTATCAGGCGCGCGTCAAGTCGCATACCGTCGGGTGGATATGTCGGTATAGGAACCGAGGGGCCGACATTGCACCGAAAAGCCATCTGCCGCCAACAACCCCAACCGGTCGAATCAAGTAACCTGACCCGGGCAAAGTGTGTACGCCAAGCTTCGAATGGAGGACCAGAATACGAGACTATTGTGTCAGAACCGGTGATCTGGCCGAATGACATTAGCTCCGCGACTGTCCAATCCTGGTCTGTTCCCACTTCAAATTCATAACCGATTTGAACTCCGTCTTGTGTAGTGATTGTCGTATCTGTTATGCAAATCCACTCCCCGTCAGGAAGAACAAAGCAGAACAATGTATCGATCTCGACGACTTGGGTTGCACTGGTAACCGGACTCCAAACAAAGGTCGGATTGGGCGAGATCACTTGGAATGCATCTTCGCCATCAAACGAGAAATTCTTCGCAGTTGGGGTATTGGCATAGTGGTTGAAGGGAATGGCGCCTCTATCAGAAAGTGAGCCGTCCGCGTCAAGCGAAGACCCAGATCCGGCATCAATGCATGGCGAATCGCACAATAGCTCACAGTTCGCTCCTTCCGGATTGCTTAACCGAGGATTCGCAAACATGTCATGAAGCGCCGGAACCGTCCCGTACAGGT
>CAUJJY010000073.1 GCA_963205155.1 Candidatus Zixiibacteriota bacterium
GAAGACTAAACGAACTCTCGGTAGTTACGATGAAAGCCGACTGGACCTCGCGCGATGAGCGCATTACGCGGGCACTCGCTTCATTTGGGCGGAACAGCGTTCCACTTTACGTGTTATATACCGGCAAAAGCGGTGATGCACCAATCGTCCTGCCGGAAATTCTAACTCCCGGCATTGTAATCGAAGCATTGAACAAGATAGAAGGATAGTTCGATGTCCCACTCATCGAACGCCATTCGGAACAGTGGGAAACGAAAGGAATGACAACATGAACAGACTGACCAAAACAATCTTGATCAGTGCGATGCTACTTGCAGGCATCGCAGCGTTGGCCCTCTCTCAAGAGGCGAGCAAAGAAGCCGCGACCGCGTCGGTCGCAATCGATCAGCCTGCTCCGGATTTTGCACTCAAGGATATCGACGGTAAAGAGCATAAGCTTTCGGACTTCAAGGGAAAGTACGTTGTCCTCGAGTGGGTCAACTATGACTGCCCATTTGTGAAGAAACACTATTCGTCCGGAAACATGCAGAAACTGCAGGCCGCGTATGGGAAGAAGGAAGTTGTTTGGCTCTCCATCTGCTCATCGGCTCCGGGTAAGCAGGGCCATTTCCCCATTGCTGATCTCAAGAAGCGCATGGAGTCTGAAAAGGCCGCCCCGACAGCGTACTTGCTGGATGAGTCCGGCGTAGCAGGAAAGCTTTATAACGCGAAGACGACTCCTCATATGTTCGTCGTGGATCCCAAAGGCATCCTCCGCTATGCCGGCGCGATTGACGATACACCGTCAACGAAGGCGTCAGATATCGCCGCATCAACCAACTACGTGTCGTCCTCGCTCGACGCACTAATGGCGGGAAAATCAGTTGCGACGAAATCTTCGACACCCTATGGTTGTTCAGTAAAGTACTAAGATAAGCGTTTGCTGACCGATTAGGTGATTGTTGAGTGTCCGGTCGGTCTTGCGAGCGACCGGACACTCTTGGATTATTGGCAATCCGAGTTTAGCTGAAGGACCTTAGTCTTAAGGAGTGAGCAATGTACAAAACATTCGTAATACTCATGGTCGCTTTGACCGTGGCGACAAGTTCATTGGTAGCTGCACCAAGGACATTTGGACTGCATGGAGCGGGACCGCGCGTAGGAGTTTCGATCGACCCTGACCAGGTTCACTTTGGCGGTCATCTCGATCTCGGTGACTTCGCCACGCGCCTCATGATTTTTCCTTCCATTGAAATTGGCGTCGGAGATGACCTGACCGTCGTCGCTCCGATGTTTGACATCGCTTATCGATTCCGTGAAGATTGGGGAAGCTGGAATCCCTATGTCGGCGGCGGTGTTGGACCGGTTTTCGTTTCGTCAGATCGCGGTGGAAGCAATAGCGAATTGGGGCTTACCGTGCAGGGTGGAATTCAGAAACGCCTGACTTCACAATCCGGATTCATGTTCCTGGAGTTCAAGGTCGGACTGGCTGACTATACCGACTTCAAGTTCACGGTCGGCTGGTGTTTTGGCAGCAAATAGTTCCTGAATCCACGAGTGTGGTAGCGTCAGAGTAGTCGCGGCCTCATTCAACCTGGTTCTGCCGATAGGCAAGGACTCGAACCTTCTCGACGGTAATCAATCCTTCGGTAACTATTGCGTCGAGCTTCTGTAGGAAGGGCACCAACTTTTCGGTCGTGTCGACGATCTCGACCACCATAGGTAAGTCTTCGGATAAGCGCAGTACTTTTGCCGTGTGGATTCTGCTGTTGGCGCCAAATCCCAATGTCCCGCGCAAGACTGTGGCTCCGGCTAATCCCTCTGTCCTCGCCATCTCAACAATGACTTCATAAAGCGGTCGACCGTGATGGCGATCGCTTTCGCCGATAAAGACTCGCAACAATTCTACTTCTCCGGACAGTTTCATACATTTCTCCTAAATTGATCGGCCGATCGCCATCCCTGCGATTAAGCCAATTAATCCGAGCATGATCTGACCACCCATGTTCACCAAGGCCAAAGCCCATTCGGAGTCTCGCAGTAGTTCTCCGGTTTCAAAGACGAGGGTTGAAAATGTAGTGAATGATCCGATGAAGCCCACCAAGATGATTGTACGAGTCTCACTACTTATCAATAGCCGTTCTTCCGCCAGTGGCCAGACCAGACCGAACAAGAAACAACCAATGAAATTGACTACAAAAGTACCCGCCGGAAAAGTTCCACCGTAGATTCGTGCGACCAACCCGCCTAAACCAAAACGCGCTAACGCTCCGGCAGCCCCAAAGACAGCGATTAAGGCGAGCTTTGTCAAGATCAAGACCTCTTATTGATGAATTCTCTTTTGTTGAACAATAGAATGGAAAGCGAGAGCAGCAAGACGCTCCAGGCGAAGTAGTACCCAATCCCTGAGAGAATTGGTGATACACTCGAGATGTCTGACTTCAATATTGCGTCCAGTGAGTAGGTACGATTGTTGTCTATCGAGAGAAACTTCAGGACATCGCCAATTACCTGCAATGTCTGAAAGGGCAACTGTTGGAAGATATTGCCCATGATACTCAAGAACCAGTACAGTGCCGCCAGAAATGTTGCCAACAGCGGATTGCCAAAGTTAGAGAAAAGCAGCCCAAGTCCAAATGTCGATAGCCAAGCAGTCAACAATTGCAGCAAATAGAGAGGCGCGACTCCCGGAATCGCAAATCGAAAAAAGACGAGATGTATCACCGCATACAGAGCAACGGCAATGAATAGGTAGATCAGCAATCCATATAGCGAACCAATGATCTTCCCTACCAGTAACTCGATTCGCGCAATTGGCCGCGCCGCGAACGTCAATAGCGTGCCGTCGCGATAATCAATGCGCCAGGTTGTAATTCCCAAAATCAGTGCTGCAATATGTCCCATGAAGTTGACCAGCATGAAAAAAGGCGCTGCAGCACTTTCGGCGCCAACGCTGCCGGGGGCCATTTGGTCGACGAAAATAATCGGTAATATGGTCGGGAGCGCGAGGAAGACACAAGCTCCGATGAAAACCCAAATGATCTTCGACGACCGCAATTTGCTTAACCGATGTAGAGCCAGTTCATTTATCATCGCTTAACTCCTCGTGCTCCACCAGTTTCAGGAACTTATTCAATAAGCTCGCGCCGGTTTGCTTGACGCCGATAATGTCACCGCCGTGACGGAGTATGGTCTCAAGCGCAAAGTCTTTATCTGCACGATTTTGACTTGTAACAGTGGCGATGTCTCCTTCAATAGAGACGGATAATCGCGCCTGAAGCAGCGCTATTACCTCTGCGCCATGGGGCTGAAATGCAATCCGGTAGGAAGATTGCTCCGAATTCAATAACACACCCAACTTTTCGACAGCCAACAACTCCCCGTTGTTGATAATAGCAACGCGATCTGCGATATCCTCAATGTCCGAGAGAATGTGAGTTGACAAAAAGACGGTCTTTCCCTGCGAGCGCAGCTTCTGCAGGAGTTGCTTGATCCTTGCCTTGGCGATCGGATCCATTCCGGATGTCGGCTCGTCAAGAATCAGAACTTGTGGGTCAGCAATCAAGGCTTGAGCCAAACCGATCTTCTGGGTCATCCCCTTGGAATAATTTCGGATCTTGATCCCGCCCGCTGTCGGCATATCCAGGATTTCCAGTAGCTCGGCAATTCGCCCCGTAACTTGCGACTGTTTAGCGCCGCCCAAGCGCGCAAAGAGACGAAGGAACTCTTCGCCTTTGAGGAACCCGTCAAAATTGAAAATCTCCGGCAGAAAACCCACCTGTTCGCGAGACCTTGGATCACGGGAGTCAATTCCCAATATTTCTGCTCGCCCTTCGTTCGCTTGGATGAAATCAAGTAGAATGTGCATTGCAGTGGTCTTGCCTGCGCCGTTGGGGCCGAGAAATCCAACTATCTCTCCCGAAGGAACCTCAAAGGACAAGCCCTTCAGGGCTTCCTTGCGATTACCTCGTTCGCGATAAGTTTTGCGAACATTGTCAAATCGGATAGCTACTGTCATTGGCTCTCTTATTCCACCCTGAACTTGAACTCGCCGGACGATCCAAGAAATTCCTTTGCACTCGCGACCATTTGCAGTTTTGCGGTTAACTCGCCCGGGGAGTAACCTTCGTATCCCGCAAAAACGGAACCGGTCGATGAAAACACCACCGTTAAGGGTAACGTACGCACGGGAGATTTAGAAAGAAACTGTCCAGATGGCTCAAAACCGAATGGCAACTGTAGATTGTCAAAGTCGACCACCTGTCGCATTTCGTCTGGAGAGTCTTCGATGTTTACGACGTAGAAGTCGAAAACAGAATCAAGTTCTGGAGACTGTCGCGCCTCTACAACTTCTTGAATCATGGAAATGCTGCGTTCCGACGACGCGCTCCAGAACATAACAACACTAAATTTGCTGGTGTCCTCCGGTACAACTACAGTTCGTCCGTCATTCATGCGAAACTGCAATTCAACTGGCGCCATCGTCTTAGTCGTTGGTTTGATTCTATTGGCAATCAAGTCGTATTGCCAGATCGCCAGCCCAACCGCGAGGGCAACACACAGTATCGTAAAGAACGAAATTGGAATTCTCCGCAGGACGCTCATCTCAAGCTCATTCTCTTCAAACGGGAAAGTATTAAGCCGATTCCAAACGAGAGCAAACCGAAGCACAATCCTAACACAGATATTGCGACACCGATGACAAACTTGCCTTTCTCCGACAACTGATAAACCGATTCCGAATGCAGCATCGCCGTTATGAAGTCGTTTTCGGTGCTCACGCTTCGAAGATCAAAACTCGTAATTAACAGATATGCTATGCCTATAGCGGCAAGGGGAATAACGAATCCCATTACCTTGTAGAATCGATCCATACCAAATTCCTATTCTTCGTTAGTCAAGCATTGGACACGCATAACCGGTTCAAGGATTCAAAATTTGAATACAATGAACAATTGTTTTTGACCAATTGGGCTTACAAGTCGCCCCTCAAGAACCGCCTTTAGAAGAATTGTGACGTTGACAAGTAAAGTGAGACCGAACCGTCGCGCGGATTCAAGGCGACATCAAGCCTGCCAACACGGCCAAGGAACTGCTTGATTGAACCTCGAATACCGACACCGACCGTGCAGTACGGGTCGGCAAACGCATCGCCAATTTCACGGCCTCGTCCCCAAATAGCTCCATAGTCCACGAAAGTCACCAGTTGACCATACAACACGCGGGTGTCAAGCGTCCGCCATCGGGCTTCAAAGTTGCCGATCAGCACATGATCGCCACGCTCTACTTTCTCGGGAGTTCCGCGCACGTTACTTTCACCGGAGATTGCATAGGGCCGGACTCTCTCGTCTGCCGAGGAGGTCTGGAGTCGCAACCGAATCGCGAAATTGAAAGGGTCCCGTATAATGTATTTTCGACCAGTTATTGAGAACCGCCATTTGTTAAACTGGCTTTCTGTTAATTCGTTGATCGCCGTCACGTCGAACGACACATCATCACCAATGTAAAAGTATCGATCAAAGTACACTCTCCCGACAATTGCACCTACGCCTATGGAGTAGCGTGGATAGTCGATTGACGTTAAAGCCAATCCGAGTGTGTCGGGAGTAATCAATTGCCAATTCTCGCGATCATAGCCTCCATATCCCTGAATGTATAGCTTTTCCTTGAGTCGATGCCCCAGTGAACCAGACACGGCTTTGCGAAGATATTCGTAATCATAACGGGTGCTGTGAAATTGCAGCGGATCAATTTCTCGTTGTTGCGCTATCGCAAAGCCAACCGCCAAATCCTTTCCGAGGAATCTCGGAAATGTCGCTGCAATGTGCCCCGAGTTTCTCCCCTCAAAACGCCGATAAAGGACTACGGTCTGTAAGTAGAAGCCCAACAAATTCCGCTCATGAACACCAACCGACCAATCGAGCTTGCCATCGGTTCGCCCCAATGCAACCAGAGGCAGAAGCGTCCATACTTCCCGCAAGTCGAATTCAATGTCGACGGAATCCCCATCAGGTATTAAATAGGTATCAACCCGGGAGAAAATGCCAAAGCCGTCAACCTTGCGGCGATCTCGCTCAAGTATCTCCAGATCCAACAGCTGTCCGGGTCTGGAGTCAATTTCTCGATAGAGAATATAACGGCGTAACTTGAATTTTCCCGTGAAGTCGATGTGGCGAACGGTCTTGGCGCTCATTCCGACCGTATCCTGAAGCTCAACCTCGAACGATGGCTCACTTGCGGCGGCTACCGGGCACCAATGCCAAATAGCCAACCATAGAAGCACAAACGGCCAATACCTAATATCAGTAACAATCTGAAACATCAATCAATATAGTCTATTTTGGTTATTCTGACCACGAACATATAAACCGACTAAGTATCGAGTATAAAAGAATTTAGTTCTTGAGCGAGTGAATTTTCGTTCCAATAAGTCTAAGGTGGGACTCGGTATTGTCCGATGATAATTGGTAGGGAGGACATAACCCAACTATGGCAAAGCAGGATTCTAAAATACTGATCGTCGATGACTTCGGCGACACCGGAAAAATACTTGGACAGATGTTCGATCATCTGAACGTGGCTACGGAGAGCACTAATAATCCAGAGCAAGCATTTCTTAAGATCACCCAAAATCACTATCAGCTCGTCATTGCTGATTCGAGAATGCCGAAGCTTGACGGGGTAAGTCTGCTAAAACAGATTCGTCAATGCAGCCCTGAGACCAAGGTTGTGATTATGTCCACCTTCGATTCGCATCACACCCAGAAAATGGTAGTTGCAGATGGCATCGATTACTACCTACCCAAGCCGGTTAAACTGGAGCATCTTCAGCAAATGCTGACTGAACTGGCGCTCAAGCTTTAATACGTCCTGGGACTCACCTTACAGTCCTTTGTTTCGGATAATGTGCAACTCCACCCTCTACGCAGAATTTCGTTGCGTTTTTCGCGTATTTGAGTATAATTCCCCCGTACTTTCAAACCGCCATAGAGAGGTTAGACCCAACGACCATCTGCTAAAGACCGATTCGACAATCCGGAGTTCAAACTCGCGACCGGTCATTTGACCGCAAAGTGAAAGGTCTTGGCATGTACTTCCTTTTTCGTCAGCTTGCAATCTTAGCTGTAACCATATCTACCGCGATTCCAACTGTTCTTGAAGCACAGCCGATAACCGCCAGGATACATGCGCCGCGCGGTGCTGAGCCTGGATCGATCATCGATGTGTCTATCGTGGTGCAATCGGAACGGCAGGTAGGCGGAATCGACTTCACTATTCGATATAACGACAGCATCTTCTCATTTTTGGGAGTCGTGCAAGACACCGGGCTTAGCAAC
>CAUJJY010000074.1 GCA_963205155.1 Candidatus Zixiibacteriota bacterium
CTTTCTGCCATGCCGAATACTCTGCTATCCCGTCTCCATCAAGGTCGATATCGCAGTAAGATCGACTTAGCGTAGCGCCGCTCCCCACGTATTCGCCTGTTCTCGCCTGTATCCCGTTGCCTCCCCTGCTGCCGGTCTCATGACGAGCCGATCCATCAAAAAGAGCTTCCGACGTTACTTCTGCATCCGGGGTTCCATCACCGTTCATATCCGTAAGAGCGCCAATAACAACATTGCCATTGAGAGTTGCGGCGATGTTTGCGCTGCTTTTTGCATTACCAGTGGGATCCGATTCGATCGTCAATCGTGCTTCCAGTGCGTCTATGCGTGTTCGCATGTTGTTTATGACATTGTCTGTAACCGTCGACATTGAATTGACAGCAGAGTCCGGCGAGCATTGTACCGACGACCTGCTTGAAGCTATCGCATCGGCGGAGTGAATTATCAGCCCGCCGCCCAGAGGTTGGAGACCCAGACCCGAGGACACCGAACTGCTGATAACAGTCCCGCCTGAACCTGTCGAATCGACCAGCGTCATACTGCTCGCCCCATCCGCAATCACAACATCCATCAAACCGTCACGGTCCAAGTCACCTATGACCATCCTGGTACCCAGCGGTGACTCCGGTTGCTGAATTCCGATCCCGAATCTCTTCACGCCGCTTTGGCTTATCGCTAATTGCGAGGTCGGGTCTGAAGAATTCATGGAGACGATTAAGCCGTCCGGTATATTCGTTGCCGTTAACCCGCCGGCCATCGTTTCCACATCTCCCGATACTCGACTGGAGGCAATTGCATACGGCGAAGCCACCAACTCTGTCCGGGGAACTATCGGTACCCCGCCTATGACAATCTCCAGATACCGCTCCGGGCCGCCGCCGGGCAGGGAAGAGGGTGGCGAAAGAACATCGGTTGACAACGGAGTTACCGAGCCCAAGGTCACAGTGAAGAGTCCGTCTGCCACGGTGACGCCCGCATGCGTTTCCGTCCAAATCGCCGCGCCCCCAGATGGTACATCGTAAATTCCAAAGGTAAGGCTCATGACACCATTAATCGGGACATCATCAGATCCAAGTAAATATCCTTGGTGATTCAGCTTGAGCGGAGTGGCCGCTGTCGCGCTTACTGCTGGCATTAGCGACAGGGCACTCGCAAGCACGGCAATCAGGAAGTAATTGCGTTGCATCGTCATCTCCTCAAAGTGGAAAAGGGTGTTGATGGTACTATTTCCTCTATTGAAAAAGGGCTCACTCTGCAGTGAGCCCTTCCATGATCTCCCAGACGCAAATTCTAATTGTTCTTTTGCTTCAATTCCTGACGCAGCTTCTTCATCTCTTTCTGAAGCTCCTCGATCTGCGCGTCCTTTTGCTTCATTTCTTCCGAGAATTGCCTGTACAGCTCCTTAATCGCTGCCAGCGCTATGCCGGAAGGATCGATCGTCGAAATCGACTTGTCGTCGGCGCCAACACCGAAGGTCTTCTTGAAATCCTGCGCCGTCGGTCCGATATGCTGGGCATCGTCGTCACCCTTGTAGTTCCATTTCGTGATTTCCAGGCCAGAGATCTTTTCGAGAATCTCCTCGCCGTCAACCTTCACGAAATTCTCTTTGGAGTTTCTATCCGAAGCATTCACCCAGTTGGTGCCGTCGCAATACGCCCCGCCCGCCACGTCGATATGATGTGTGCCACCGGGCGCACCGACACTCAGGTTACTCGCGAGGAATAAATTGCCGTCGCGATCCATATCTGCCACGACGACGTTTGATGTACTGCGCAGGACTGAGCCGTCGCCGTTCATCAAATGAAATGCGAATCCGCCATCCGTCAGTCGAATCGCCGGGCCGGTGGCATCGACTTCAAAAGTAACCGACGATACATTGCTGGTACCGGGGGCAGTAGCGGTAAGTTGACCTCTGGCCGAGGAACCGTCGCAGCTCAACTGGCTGCTGAATTCGGAGACGCCATCGCCGTCACTGTCATCCTCAACTGCCACGCTGGACTCTGTCCCGGTCACGCCCATGCGAGCCTTTGATCTGCCGGAGTCTCTATCCATCACGATCTTCGCGTGACTGGAGTCGCAGCTCGAGACAACACTCATATCGTCGACTCCGTTCTCATCCGGGTCAGAGCTAAGGATCATTCGAGCGTTTGACATTGAACCCGTCCCTGTAGCTGATTTGACACTGATGATTCCGCGACCTTCAGCAATTCCGTCACCGTCGTCATCAACGTCCAAATAATGAACGGCCGAAGAGTCGTCACAGGAACTGCTGATCGTACGATTCTTATCCGCGCCTGTCCCTTTAGTCTTGATCGCCACACCGGCAGTCGTCGGTGTAACGACCTGGTCAATTTCGTTTTCAGCAATGCCGTCATCATTGCTGTCGTATCGCGAAGAAATGACCGCGCCTCCCGGCAGAGTCCCTCCCAGAAGTGAGGCGCCGGAGCCAAGCACGACCTTTGCGTCGGAGGTTCCATCGCCGTCATCATCAGTATCAAGCGAGAGCACCGACGATTGATCGTCGCAGTCACCGCTTATTGTCTGGGTTCTCTGCGCGCTAGTGCCTTTAGTTTTGATCGCCAGGCTCGAAGTTGTCGGAGCGATGCGCTGTGAAATGGAACTCTCTGAGAGTCCGTCGCCGTCTTCATCCAAACTGCTTACCGTTGAAATCTCTCCGACTTCGGTCGTTGAAGAGAGCAGGGCAGTACGATTGGCGTCAGCACCAGTTCCCTTGGTCTTGATCGCTACAGACGAGGTCGTAGGAGTGACAATCATCGAAGCATCATTGTCGTCAACCCCGTCGTCGTCACTATCGCAGGACATGCGGCTGGATGCCGACATCGAACCCGATCCCGTTCCCGACTTCACGCTGATGATTCCGCGGCCCTCGGCAATACCGTCACCATCGTCATCAATGTCCAGTACGTGAACAGCAGAGCTGTCGTCGCACTCGCTGCTGATGCTGCGATTTTTATCCGCACCGGTTCCTTTTGTCTTGATCGCAACCCGCGAACTCGTGAGTCCGGAACTCAGGCTCACGCTATTGTCTTCAGCTCCGTCGTCGCCAAGATCTACGCCAATCGCGAGCCTCCCTGACGACTGCTTCGGAATCGTCACGTTCATGCTGATTCGGTTCGGAATATTGTCCTTTGTTGACAGCGAAAAGCTCGAACCATCAGTGGTGCTGCTGTGCGTCATGCCCGTTTCAACAGTCGCATCAGAATATGAACTCGAAAGTCCAACGCTGTCGACACGGGAGTGCATATGAAGGAAATTGGCGAATGATCCGTGAGTGTGCTTCATCAAGTAGTCTGCATTGTTGTCATCGCACTCTTCCTTGAGCAACGAAGCACCGGAAGCCAATGCACTGCCTGCCGCGTGCAATCCTTGGTTTACCTTCTCGCCAAATGTCGCCGACTTGCCGAGCGCGGTATCGCCGATTACGATCAGTCCCGGACGAGTCTGAAAATCTCCGCTGACTCTTTCGGTCGCCAGCGAATAGGGCGTCGATACCAGCTGTGTTCGCGGCATGATCGGCGGCTGCCCGGAAAGCTGCACCTGCAGATAACGGAGCGATCCGCCTCCTCCTCCTCCGCCACCACCGCTTCCAGCAACGATGTCGGCCGTCAACGGCACGGTGCTTCCCAGTTCAACCGAAAAGAGACCATCGGTCACGACAACTCCAACGTGGTCCTCCATCCACAATTGCACTCCGCCGACTGGTGCGTCGTGAATCGAATAAATAATCGTGAACGTTCCGCTGATCGGCGCATCGCTGGCATCCAGTAGCCGCCCTTGATGCGAAAGTACCGTCGGTACCGCCTTGACATTGCTTGCGAAAGCGGCACAAACGAGTGCGAAGAGGATAGCCCGTGAGAGGACATTGCGAAGCATACACTTCTCCTGCAATAAGAGTTAGAGTCTGTACATTTTCAGATTGAGTTCAGATAAGTCTGTAGCTCACGCCACGACTAAATATACCGTTCCGGTAGATTTTATCAATGTTAATTCTAAGGAAAGCCTATCATTTGTTCTCGTCTGCTGATATTAGTGGGATCCAAGACTACAATAGGGGGGAACATTAGTCGTCCGAATGCCCTCATTTCTATCGGAATTTCTAAACTGTTCGCTAAAGCTCAAATTTACAACTAGTTAGCTTCCTTTCACAAAGATATGCCTAATTTAGTCTTCAATAAATAGAGCAAATTATCGAAAAAGAACTTGACAAACTAAAGCCCTTTATTTAATTACCGATCAAATAAGGGACGTTTGGTCTTGATTTACTTGTGAAGTAAATCACAATCGTCAGGAACTTAGGAGGGTATCCGTTTGAATCTTGACAGCTTTGCACCCGTAGGAATCTTCCTGACACTCGGCATTGTCTTCGTGCTCGTCACTCTTGCCATCGCCAAACTGATCCGACCGCACCGTCCTTCGGATGCCAAACTCGCCAGCTACGAATGCGGCGAACAGCCAATTGGCACCGCCTGGATTCAGTATAACCCCAGATTCTATATATTTGCGCTCCTTTTTGTCATCTTTGACGTCGAAGTAATTTTCCTGTTTCCGTGGGCTGTAGCCTATCAGTCACTGGGATTTTTTGCCCTCATCGAGATGCTCATCTTCATCGGCATTCTGGTAATCGGCCTCGCTTGGGCTTGGAAGAAGGGAGTCCTGAAATGGGCATAATTTCGAAACTCCCGGTCTATATGGAAAATGTGCCTGGCGGTACCATTGTCACTACCTCATTAGAAAAGGTGCTTAACGAATCACGTGCCTCGTCACTCTGGTATTTGCTTTTTGGCACTGCTTGTTGCGCGATCGAAATGATGTGCGCAGGCGCTTCGCGATATGACTTTGATCGCTTCGGCATGTTCTTCCGCGCTTCGCCTCGCCAAGCCGACTTAATGTTTGTCGCCGGCACCATCAGTCACAAAATGGCGCCGCGCGTTAAGTTGCTTTATGAACAAATGGCCGAGCCCCGTTACGTTATCGCCATGGGTGGCTGCGCCTGCTCCGGCGGACCATTTTACTATGACAGCTATGCCGTTCTCAAGGGTGTCGATAAGATCATTCCGGTCGACGTGTTTCTTCCCGGATGTCCACCGCGGCCCGAATCGCTGATGGAAGCGTGTATCAAGGTCCAGCAAAAGGTTAAGAAAGAGAAACTACAGGACTGGAGCAGCGACCGCCGTGGCTGATCACGACTCAATCCTGAAACTCCTGACTGAAAGATTCCCCGGCAAGGTGAGTGCGCTGGAACTTACTCCTGCGCAAACGGCGGTTTCCGTTGAAGCCGCATCCATCGTTGAGCTATTCACTTTCCTGGTCGAGAGTGCGGATCTGAAAATGAATTATCTCTCCACCATCACCGGCATTGACCGCACCGACCATATTGAAATCGTCTACTTTGTCTCGTCTCTCGAACATAAGCACATGTTAACTATTAAGACTAAAGTCGACCGCATCGGCGGCAAGATCGAGTCAATTCAGCACATCATTCCCGCTGCCAACTGGTTCGAGCGGGAAGTCTGGGAATTGTATGGCGTCGACTTCGTGAATCATCCGGACTTAAGGCGTTTCCTCCTGCCGGATGATTGGGATCAAGGCAACCCGATGCTGCGTGATTGGGATGGTAGGGATTTCATAAGGATGCCGGAAGTGCAATGAACGAAGCGACGCCATCGCAATATAGCGAAGAGTTTGAGGTCAACATGGGACCGCAGCACCCGTCAACGCACGGTGTGCTTCGACTCATGCTTCGGATGAACGGCGAAAACATTGTCCGCGCCACCCCATACATCGGTTATCTCCACCGCGCCATCGAAAAAATCTGTGAAAATCGCACCTATGCCCAGTGCATACCGTTGCTTGACCGCTTCGAATATGTCACGTCGATGGCTTCCGAGGAAGTCTTCGTTCTGGCAACCGAGCGGCTGGCTGCCGTTGAGGTGCCCGAGCGCGCCGAGTATCTGCGCGTTATCATGCTCGAGTTTAACCGCATTGCATCGCACCTAATTTTCC
Source organism: Candidatus Zixiibacteriota bacterium (assembly GCA_963205155.1). Classification (GTDB taxonomy): domain Bacteria; phylum Zixibacteria; class MSB-5A5; order CAIYYT01; family CAIYYT01; genus JADJGC01. The sequence continues at coordinate 6,025 of CAUJJY010000074.1, forward strand.
TTGGCACATTCTCGCTCGATCTGGGCGCAATCACGCCGTTCCTCTATTGTCTGCGCGAGCGCGAACAAATCATGGATCTGTTCGAAATGACTTCGGGCCAGCGCCTGACCTACAATTATATCCGGGTCGGCGGCGTCGCTTATGATATTCCCGAAGACTTCTTGCCGCTGGCGCGCAAGTTTGTCGACACATTCCAGCATCGGATTGACGACTACGAGGCCATCCTGACGCAGAATCCGATTTTCCTCGCTCGCACCAAGAATGTTGGCATTATCTCCAAAGACATCGCCGTCAATTATGCCGCTTCCGGCCCGGTACTGCGTGCCTCCGGTGTGAAATGGGATCTGCGGCGCGACGATCCATATTCGATCTACGACCGATTCAAATTTGATATCCCCACTGGCACTGTCGGTGACACGTGGGATAGATACATGGTTCGCGTGCAGGAAATGCGGCAGTCCAATGAAATTGTTCGCCAGGCGCTGGATCAGCTCCCGCAAGGGGACTACAAAACCAAAATGAAAGCTGTCTTCAAGCCGCCGGTCGGCGAGTGCTACGCCCGAATTGAAAACGCCCGTGGTGAAATGGGTTGTCATATTATCTCCGATGGCAGCACGAAACCCTACCGTGTCAAATTGCGCGGCGGTTCCTTCTGCCATACACAGCTTATCCCGGCAATTGCTCCCGGAATGATGATTGCCGATCTGGTCGCAACGTTCGCATCACTGGACGTGATTCTCCCCGAGGTAGATAGATAGTCATGGAACTGACGCCGCTATTTCAATGGATAGATACGCAGCTGATTTCATTAGTTGAGTGGCTCGGCCTGCCGATTTGGTTTGCAGAATTGCTCGAAATGGTGCTCGCCGCCGTTGCCGTGTTATTGATGGCGTTCCTGATCGTGCTGTTTCTGGTCTGGTGGGAGCGCAAGCTCTCCGGCCACTTCCAACAGCGCCTTGGACCGATGCGTACCGGCTGGCATGGTTGGCTGCAGACCATCGCCGACGGCCTCAAGCTTTTCCAAAAGGAAGACATCATCCCCACGAACGTCGACCGCAAAGTGTTCTTCTGGGCTCCGGTCGTTTGTTTTGCATCATCATATGCCGCTTTCGCCGTGATTCCTTGGGGTGAGGGCGTCATCCCGACTGACCTGAATATCGGCATTCTCTATATCCTGTCGATCACCACCTTCGTCGTCATCTCATTGCTGATGGCCGGCTGGAGCTCGAACAATAAGTATGCGCTTCTGGGCGGCATGCGTTCGGCGGCACAAATTGTCAGTTACGAAGTCCCGCTCACGCTTTCGGTATTAGGCGTCATCATGATGACGCAGTCATTATCAATGGTCGCGATCGTCGAAGCCCAGGAGTCAGTCTTTAGCTGGTTCATCTGGCGGCAGCCGCTGGGATTCGCCATTTACTTGGTTGCCGCTGTTGCCGAAACCAACCGTGCGCCGTTTGATATTCCCGAAGCCGAACAAGAATTAGTGGCCGGTTTCAACATCGAATATTCCGGCATGAAGTTCGCCATGTTCTTCTTGGCAGAATTCCTGAATCTATTCCTCGTCTCCGCCATTGCTACAACGTTATTCCTTGGCGGCTGGCAGGGACCGTTCCTGCCTTCGTGGCTCTGGTTTATTCTCAAGACGACCTTTGTGATATTTGTCATCATCTGGTTCAAATGGACCTATCCGCGTTTACGCGTCGACCAACTGATGGAATTCTGCTGGAAGGTCCTGTTGCCGCTGGCATTTTTAAACCTCATCATCTCCGGATTCTTGTTTAGAGGATAGGGAAGAACGATGCCGACCGCATACAAGCTGAATCCCATTTCGGGAATCAAGAACCTCCTCATTGGCTTGTGGGTGACGTTGCGGCATCTGTTCAGCAAATCGATCACACTTCAGTATCCAACCGAACGCTGGGAAATGCCTGAACGCTCGCGCGGTGTTGTGGTGCTGCTATCCGACAAGGAGACAGGCGATCTTAATTGCACCGCCTGTATTCTTTGTGCCAAAGCCTGTCCAGTCGGTGCGATTCGCATCGAACGCCATCGCGGCGACGATAAACGCTGGAAACTCGATTCATTCTCGATTGACAATACAATTTGCTGCTACTGCGGTCTCTGTCAGGAAGCCTGCAACTTCGACGCGATCAAGCTTACACCGAAGTATGAATTTTCATCCTACGACAAGGCAAGTTTGATCTACGATGTCAATCGTCTGCAGGATCTTGGCCGCGATGTCGACTATGTGCCGACTGCCAAGAAAGCCGCACCGAAACCTGTCGCGGCAGCTCCGGCGGGCGATGCTGCAACCGCGGTTGCACCTCAAGCCCCAGCCGCAGAGCCAACGCCCACAGTGGCACCGATGCCTGAGAAGCCTGTCGAACCCAAGGGAGAGGGCGAATAGTCATGGATTACGGAATCGCACCATACCTATTCTATCTGTTTGCATTTATGATCGTCGTGTCCGGCATCCTGGTCGTGACACTGCGCGACATCTTCCATTGCGCATTGATGCTCGTGATCTGCATGTTTTCGGTCGCCGCCATCTACGTCTTGCTCGGAGCGGATTTTATCGCCGCCGTGCAGGTGCTGATCTATGTCGGCGCTGTGTCGGTGCTGCTGATTTTTGCGATCATGTTGACGGCGCGCGTCTCGGGTATCGGTATCAAACAACAAAATGAACAAGTCCCGCTGGCGTTGTAGGCAACGCTGGCATTTATGGGCATAACCGTCTTCGGACTTGGCAAGACAATCTGGAACGTCAAGACAGCAGCGCCGCCGGAAGAAACCGTGATGTCGCTCGGCAAACTCCTGATGACCGTCTATGTCGTGCCATTTGAAATCGTGTCGCTGGTGCTGTTGGTCGCCTTGATCGGCGCCATCGTCATCGCGAGGAGAGATTAGCCATATGGAAATCGTACTCGGCCATTACCTGACCCTCGCGGCAATACTTTTCGGCATCGGCTTCTTTGGCGTGCTGACTCGCCGTAACGCGATCGGCATCCTGATGTCGATTGAACTAATGTTCAATGCCGTCAATATCAACCTGGTTGCATTCAACCGATTTATTACGCCGACCGATCTAACCGGACAGCTCTTTGCGATTTTCACAATTGTGATTGCGGCCGCCGAGGTTACGGTCGGATTGGCGATCGTCATGCTGATCTATCGCAACTTCCGCGATATCTTTGTGGACAATATCAACCTGATGAAATGGTAAGTCATGCGCGAACTTAGTTGGATCATACCGCTTCTGCCTCTGACAGCATTCTGTCTGATCATTTTCTTTACGCGCGAAAACCGCAAACTGTCCTCGGCCATTTCGATCGGCGCAATCGCGACAGGTTTCCTCTATGCCGTGAGTCTGTTGATTCAACAACTCGGCGACAATACGCCATTTGAACTGAACTACATCTGGGCATCGTTCCCGACACTCAAGCTTGAGGTCGGCATCTATATCGACGCGTTGACCGCCATCATGCTGGTCGTCGTCACGACCGTCTCGATGCTGGTGCAAATCTATTCCCTCGGCTACATGCACGGTGATCCGCGCTATTCGCGATACTACTCTTATCTCTCGCTGTTCACTTTCTCGATGCTCGGCCTCGTGCTCGCCAACAACTTCTTCCTGATCTTCGTCTTCTGGGAATTGGTCGGTTTGACCTCGTACTTGTTGATCGGATTCTGGTTCGAGAAGAAGACGGCCTCCGACGCAGGCAAAAAAGCATTCATCACCACCCGCATCGGCGACTTCGGTTTTCTGATCGGCGTGATTTTATTGGCTGCCTATTGCGGCACTCTTAACTATCAGGAAGTCTTTGCGCAAGTCGCGGGCGGTGTCATTCCGCCGGCCGTCTTGACCTTTGCCGGAATCGCTATTTTCTGCGGCGCCATCGGCAAGTCCGCGCAATTCCCGTTACATGTCTGGCTACCCGATGCGATGGAAGGTCCCACACCGGTTTCGGCGTTGATCCACGCCGCTACGATGGTTGCTGCCGGTGTGTACCTCGTCGCCCGGTCGATGAGCCTGTTTGAACATAGTCCCGATGCCGCCATGTTTGTCGCTGTCATCGGCATCATCACTTCGCTGTTGGCGGCTTCGATTGCACTCGTGCAAAACGACATCAAGCGCATCCTCGCCTACTCTACAGTGAGCCAACTCGGCTACATGATCATGGCGCTCGGACTCGGTTCGTTTACCGCCGGTACGTTGCACCTGATGACCCACGCCTTCTTCAAAGCCTGCTTGTTCCTGTGCGCCGGTTCAGTCATTCACGCTGTGCACTCGCAGGATATTCAGAACATGGGTGGACTCCGCCACAAGATGCCAATCACCTATTGGTCGATGCTGATTGCGACACTGTCGATTGCCGGTATTTTCCCGCTGTCAGGATTCTGGTCAAAGGACGAAATCGTCGCGTCAACGCTCGGTCACCCGGTCTTCATGGTGCTGACCCTGCTGGTGGCGTTCATGACATCATTCTATATGTTCCGTTTGATCTTCCTAACCTTCTTCGGTGAATCGCGTGATCACCACGCTTACGAACACGCCCACGAATCGCCGCGCACCATGACCACGCCGCTAATCGTGCTAGGTGTGCTTTCCGTCTGCGCCGGTTGGGTAGCGATTCCGTGGCTCTCCCATGGCTACTCGTCGTGTGC
>CAUJJY010000075.1 GCA_963205155.1 Candidatus Zixiibacteriota bacterium
GTCGCCAAACTGCTGATGGGCAAAAAAGTCGGCGAAGTCGTCGAATTCAAGTTTGGCTCCAATGAATGGAGCGGAGAAATCACCGAAATCAAGGGCATCGAATAGGCGAATTCGTTCTGAATTCATTGGTCTTGTACCGCACTTCAAAAGGAGTGAATACCAAAAGCAGACGATCAGACATAGACTCAACTATATAGACTCATCTCGCAACATTCAGGTTGCTTAATTCCTGACTTTGCCTATTTTTGTTTGGGGCTGACACTGCCGTTGGACTGCAGCAGTGCCGGAGACTTTCGAGCTTTTAGACCTCTTGACCGCCTGACTCCATAGCGCCTGCACCGTAAATCATGAGATATCTACTCGCTCGCTTCATCACAGCGTTCATAGGAATGTCCAGAAGGCAGGAAAGTGGACAGGGCAGGATATCTCTATTGGCCTTTTCAGCAGCATATCACAATTGTCGCTCTATTTCTTACATGTTGTTTCTCCCGAATATGTGGCTCTGAAGCGCCGATCATGCCAGCCCCAAGTCCAACCAGCAAAGGGATAGTCTACATCGTCCTTGCAGTTGATACCGAGCCTTTACACGTCAGTGGAACCGGCAAGAGACTGGAGTTGGACCTCTCGAATTTCCTGCCGGATACTTCTAAAATAGTCGCACGAGTAATGTCTCCCGAATGGCGCGCCGACTTCACTGACAGTTTCAGCGGACATCCGAAATTCACCTGGTTTGTGCTAACCAGCGAACAGATTTGCCACGCAGCCGATTGCCTCGCCATCTTTGACGCTATGCAGAATTTCCGCAATGACGTGAGGCAAGCCGATGATGAGATCGGATGGCACTATCACCACACCGATTGGCAGGAGTGTGTTTCAGCGGGCAAAACAGACTCATCGTGGATCCAACTTGTATCCTTTGACGGTACCACATATGCAGACGGCGCTGATGTCGAACTATGTGAGAATGTTATGAATCAGTTAATCGCGGATCGCGGGTTTTTTCCCGTGAGCTTCCGTGCCGGCTGGATCTGGGAGAACAATGAATTTTCCCGCTGGCTCGAAAATGTCATTCCCTTTGATCTCTCCAGCAGCCCTCCTTTGAAGACTCTTTCCAACGACTCTACGCGCTGCCGTGCCAACGAAAGTGACTGGTCACGGGCGCCAATAACTTTAGTTCCTTATCACCCCGATTCCGCTGACTACCAGAGTCGTGGTAATATGAAACGCCTTGTCTCACGTTCCTTGATCAAGAACCTCACTGTAAATGAGTTTAGAGTGCTCTCAGCTTTGGCCGATTCGGGCTACGACGCAATCTTATCCATCCCGATACATTCGTACTCCAATTTGCGGTTTGCTTTTGGTCAGAAACTCGAGACCATAATTGCGCACCTAAATCGTAACGGTACCAGTTTCAAGTTTGCGACTTGTGCTGAAGCATTTCAGCCATTCGTTGGACGCGTTCCCTCGGAGCCTTTGAAACTGGAACTCCATCAGAAGGACGGGGGAATCGTCATTAAAGCCAATGTCGAGACGTTTTCGACTCAGCCCTATGTTGTGTTACGCAGCTCCAAGGGAATGCTCAAGAGAGCGATTCCACGAAAGACAGAAAAGAGGACTTGGGTTCTTGATTTGGCAGGACTGGATGCGGTCGAAATTTACGTTGCCGGGTCGACATTGGCGGGCGAATCCGTGGTTCAAAGTATAGTCGTTACTCCTCGATAAACCGTAACGATTCGTTTGCCCTACCCCAATTTTCTTAACCACTTGACTTCCCATGCGTATATATTGCCTGTGCGCATGAAAAACGACGTCCTCATCGTTCAATCCATCGCCAAGCAGTTTCAAAAACAAAGAGCTGTTGATGATCTCTCATTCGCGGTCAAGCAGGGTGAGATCTTTGCCTTGCTCGGACCAAACGGTGCCGGCAAGACAACGACCATCCGCATGCTCCTTGGGATCATCAAACCCGATAGCGGAACTGTCAACTTTGAATTGGGGCAGGGCGGCAGCGGCCCGCTCTCTTCCGCCAAACTGGGATACTTGCCCGAAGACCGCGGACTCTACCGCGACATTCCCATTCTGCGGACACTGACCTATATGGGAGTGTTGCGCGGTTTGTCCCGCAAAGATGCCTCTGCCCGTGCTCGCCAATGGCTCGAACGCGTAGACCTCGGCGATCGCGTCAATGATAAACTGGAAACGCTCTCCAAAGGCAATCAGCAGAAGGTTCAATTCATTTCCGCCATTCTCCACACACCAGAATTTGCCGTCCTCGACGAGCCGTTCTCCGGGCTCGACCCGATCAATCAGGAGTCGTTCATTGAAATCATCCGCGAACTGCGCGATCAGGGCATGACCATCGTCCTCTGTGCACACCAGATGGATCTGGTTGAGCGCCTCGCCGATCGCGTTTTGTTGATGAATTCCGGCCGTCGTGTGCTCTACGGTACGCTCACCCAGATCCGCGACGAAGCCCAGACTGCCAGCAAGATCATTCTGTCACTCACCGACAATGCCGATTTATCTGCACTCGAGTCGCTGGGAATGGTGCAGCATCTCGAACGCCGCGGGGCAGGGGAGTACGCCTTTTATCTGCGCAAGGGCGAGTCACTGCACAAATTCCTCATTGAAGTAGCTTCGCGGGTCGAGCTGCTCGGTGTTCACACCGAAAAGACCAGTCTGCACGACATCTTCATTCAGGCCGTTCGCCGCAGCGGTGAAAGTATCACGGAGGATTCGCAGTGAACAACTTCCGGACAGTGCTCGAAATCAGCCGCTGGGAATTCATGCGCTGGTTCAAACTCAAAGGCATGATTATCACTTTCATCCTGTTCGTCGTGGTCGGCTTTGTCATTTCCGGCACCCGCTATTTCTTAGAGAAGAAGAACACCACCCCGGTGAATCTGGCAGTGATCAATTCTGCGATCTTGCCGCAACTTGACTTCGTCGGTTCGCGATTTGTTCCGCCGGCGACACCAAACGAGACATCGGAATCGGATCTGCGGGAAATGGTCGGTCGCGGAGAAATTGACGGCCTGCTGATTCTGCGCAGTATCGACGAGGCCGATCTCATTGTTCCGAAGAGCCCGAGCTGGCAGTCCGAGTTGGAAGAAATCCTGTCGGCCGAACGACGTCGTCTCAAACTGGCAGCGATGGATGTCACGGCGGATCAAGTTGTTGACGCCATGATGCCGATGACAATCCATCTTGCCTATCACGAATTGAGCCGCGGCCCGTCATCACTGGCAGAGAAGATCGCCGCCGGACTGCTGATTATGCTGATGTTGATGGGAATCTTCAACAGCCTCGCCTGCCAGATGGTCTCCATCACCGGCGAGAAACAGCTTCGCGTTACCGAGCAAATCGTCTCGGCAGTGACTCCGCAACAGTGGATCGACGGTAAAATCCTCGGCGTGTCAGCCTATGCTGCTACTGGAACGGCCATCGTGGTAATTAGTTCACTGCCATTCATGCTGGTCATGCATTTGACCGGTTCAGGTCTACCAATCCCGATCGAAATTACCAATCCGCTCAATATCTTCGTCCTGATTGTCGTGACCCTGGGCGGGTTCCTCTTCTGGAACACCTTCCTCGCCGCGATTGCCGCCACAATCAACGATCCGAATACATCTTCGCGCTCGTCGGTTCTCTTTTTGCCGCTGTTGCCCTCAATTGCCGCGGCACTGATTGCCTTCAAGGCGCCCGAATCAATTCTGACCCGATTCCTCGGCCTCTTGCCGATTACATCCCCAGCAGTTCTGCCGGTACGCATCGTGCTAACCGAGGTGCCACTCTGGGAAATGTCATTGTCGCTTGCTATCCTGATTGGTTCCATCTGGTTGATGCGGATCGTTGCCGGTCGCATCTTCCGCATTGGAATGTTGATGTACGGCAAGGAGCCGACACTCAAAGAGATGTTCCGTTGGATGAAGGAGGCATAGATATTCATAATCTTTAGTCCCAAAAGCCCGCGTTTACAGCCTCGACTTAAGATCAATACCAAAATCCTACACTTCACGGTTATTTGCCAATTGACAATTGACGTACTTGCGTTTAATATGCAGTTGTTCAATTCACTCAAGGTCTAGTGTTCACATCTGGCAGCGTCAAAGCACTTGCCCGTATCGGCGCATTTGGCTTGGAGATTTGCGCGCGGCCACTTCGACACTTTCATTTCGCATCAACAAGGAGTTGCGCATGCGGGTCACAGGGCGGTCTTGGCTTGGGGGGCTTGTTGCATTCCACTTACTACTTTTCTCCTCTGTAGTCTGGGCGGTCGATTCGCCGTCACGGCGAGTTTCAAAATCTGATGCCAGCATCGTCGAGGTTCACGCCAGCCCGATTGTGATAACTCCTTCCGAACAGACTCTTAGCTATTCCGACTTTGCCGAACTACTGCAGCAATCCAACCGCGACGCTGCGTTCATCGCCCAGCAGTGGCGGCATCCGTCCACCGCCGCCAATGGAAACGGCATCATGGCACGAATGTACGAGTACTATAACGGCGCTTTCGACTCCAGCTATACCTACATCAACGGATCGCTCAACTACGGTACTTCCTGGAGTAGCTGTTGTTTCCTCGACCTGTATGGTAGTTCTTTCCCTTCGATCGACAACTTCAACAGCGGCACCCGCATGATCGGTACCTTCGTTCCGCCGTCGTCGTTCCAAAACGGCGGTGCGTTTATGCTCGCCGACGTTCCTGATCCGAACAATCCGGCCGGCTGGACGGTTTCGTTCTTCAGTCTCGCATCGCTCGGCTGGAACGGCATGATTATGGCGGATGTCGCAGCGGCACCATATCCCTCGCAAGCATGGAATTGGGGAGTTGAGTCGGCTATCATGAGCCGAACTGGCCCCGACTCACTTAAGGACGTTCCAACCCTCTTCGGACGCCAGAATAATCTCCCCTTCGGTAGTTACTACGCCCAGTTTCCTTACTGCAAAACTACGGCCGTCGCAATCGACACAATGAATAACTACGCCTTTACCGTTTACGACTATCTCGACACAACCGACAACCAGTACAAATTCTTCTTCCGCCAAGACTTCCAGTATAATTGGACTCTGACTACCGACGCCGCCGTTTTCGAAATGACATCTAACAGCGAGCACTTGCGTTATCCCGATATGTCCGTTGACAGTGGCAAGATCATTGTCGTCGCCGCACTGTATGACGACGCCGACACCGCCAACTTCGATATCGTTTGCTTGCGCGGCAACCTTTGGGATGTCGACAACATTTCGCTCCTTAGTGTTGTTGCCGGTACATCAGACGCCGAAAACTTTCCAACCATCACCGGTATTGCCGGCGATACTGTCGGCTGTGTCTTTGTGAGGAACCACAAGCTTTTCGCCGCCTGGTCGTTTGATGCCGGAACCAATTGGCTCGCACCATTCCAAATCAGCACTCCGGGTGACTCGATCGTCGCAGAGTATCGCACGACTCATTTCAACGTTGGCATCCGCGGTAAGATTTATGCTCAACGCTACACCGGTAATCCAGCGATGCCGATCGTCCTCGCCGAATACGACCTCGGTCTGCCCGATGCCGATGCCGACGGCGTTATCGATCTCGTCGACAACTGTCCATTTGGACCAAACCCTCTGCAGGAGGACGCCGACGGCGACGGTCTTGGCGACGTCTGCGATCCCTGTCCGCTTGATTCGCTCAACGATGCTGACGGTGATGGCGCTTGCGGCAACGTCGATAATTGTGCCGGCTTCTATAATCCGTTCCAGGAAGACCTCGACAACGATCAGCTCGGCGATTCCTGTGACAACTGTCCGTCCGTTGTAAACATCGATCAGTCCGATGTCGACGGTGACGGCATTGGTGACGCTTGCGATATCTGCACCGACACCGACGGCGACGGCTTCGGCAATCCCGGATTCCCGGCAAATACCTGCGCGGTTGACAACTGTCCTTACATTGCCAATCCCTTGCAGGAAGACGGCGACAACAACGGGGTAGGGGATGCCTGTGGAGCGTGCGGCGATGCTGACGGCAACGGCGTGACAACCATCTCTGACGTCGTCTTCTTAATCGGTTACATTTTCTCCGGTGGTCTGCCACCGGTGCCGCTAAGCACTGCCGATGTCGACTGCAACACGGTTGTCAACGTTTCCGACGCGGTCTATATGATCGCCTACATCTTCTCCGGCGGACCCGCTCCTTGCGCGGCCTGCCCGTAGAATCGAGATAAGAGACGTCCTGCCCGGGCGATTCGCGGTTGACGAATCGCCCGTTCTGTCGTATTATTAATCGATAGTCTGTCGATAATTACATCAACAGGATAATGCTGACAATATGAATAAGCTACTTGGAATCGCGGCGCTTGTCGTGATCATGTTGTGCGGTGGTTTGTCCGCATACGACTGGAATAATCTTACCG
>CAUJJY010000076.1 GCA_963205155.1 Candidatus Zixiibacteriota bacterium
TTCGTACTTTTGCTCCGGTCCGAAGATCCACTGACTGCCGCGTTTGAGACACAACTCGGGTTTCTTCAAATCGAACAATGCCAAGCCGAGTCGGTAAATTGCACCGGCCGCCGTGTGCCGCACGCCGTGGTACAATATCAGCCAACCCTTCGCGGTTTGAATGGGCGGCGGCGAGAGGCCAATTTTATTGGCATCCCACCAACCGCCGCGACGCGCCTCCATCATTATCTTGTGATCTCCCCAATGAATCAGATCGGGCGAAAATGAAATCCACATATGAGCCCGAGGCGAACTAACCGGTCGATGGATCAGCGCCCAGCGGCCGTCGATGCGATGCGGCAACAAGGTTGCGTCCTTGTCGTCCGGGGGCATGATAACCCCGTAACGTTTGAAACTGTGGAAATCTTCGGTAGTGGCAAGAGCAACGCCCGGGCCATCGCGCGTGAAGGCGGTGTAAACGACAACATACTGACTTAGTTCCGGTACATAGGTAATGCGGGGATCCTCGATACCCCAGATCTCTTCGGGATAATTTTCCGGGTCCGGCGCCATCGTTGGTACTTGATCAATTCGCCAACCATCCACTCCATTCGTAGAGCGAGCTGCGCAAAGATGTGAGAGTCCGCGACGGTCCTCGACCCGGCACAACAACAGTGTGCTGCCATCCGCTAACAAAGTAGCGCCCGGATTAAATACACTATTGATCGGGTAGGGCCAGTTGGCAGCCGTCAAGATCGGATTGAGTTTGTGTCGCTGCAGTAGTTCAGGATGTGTGTTGCTCATGAAAGTTTCGTTTCCACAGTACTAAAGGGTGTTCTCTGCTAAGCGCAGTTCCAGCAGAGACTGGAGGAATGCAAGAGTCGATTCCGCGCCGAGATTTTCATTTGGGCGGTCGGGATGCAAGCCATCGCGACAACCGCCGGTAGTTGGATCGTAAATTGATAGATTGAGGTCGTTGCGTCCCAGGAACCATTCAAAGGCGCGTTGGGCTTCCTTGCGCCACTTGTCGTCCAGAGTAATGCGATAGGCCTCAATGCAAGCGGACACCATTGCCTGACCTTCCACAGGCTGTTGGTCGAAACGCGCACGGTTACCGCCTTTGCGGTAGAAGCCATTGGATCCGATCGGAACAAAATGTCCTCCTTTGCTGGCGCGCTGGACGTCCGCCAACCAGGTCAACGATTCAAGACCGACTTCAATCATCTCTCGGCTTTGAATCGAATGTCCGCAGATGAGCGAGGCATGCGGCAAGACGGCATTGCAGTATGTCAGTTCATTTTCATACCAGCGCCAGTCATCGGAGCGACAGCGCTTGTACAAATCCAGGAGCCGATGCGACAGTACTTCCTGCACCTGACTGGCACGGCGATCTCCGGCGAAACGTCGAAGGTACTCGTGAATGCCAATGAGTGCAAATGCCCAGGCCCGAGGACTTGTGGTGTCGAGAATCGCCGGCACGGCTTGTTCAAACAGCCAGCCCGCCATGCTTTGCAAGGCCTTGGCGCGCGAGCGACCCAACACTGTCCCGAGAGCCCACAATGCACGACCGTGACTGTCGTCAGAACCATTCACTTCCAGCCAGGTACGTTGATAGGTCATGAAGTTGCGAAAGCGTCCCGTCTCGGCATTATAGGCGTACCAGACAAACGCCAGGTACCGCGAGGCCAACTCGAAGGCTTCTGGGTTGACGACATCTTCCAAAAGGGCGCTCACGATGAGGGCGCGCGCGTTGTCATCCGTGGTATAGCCTTCGTGGTAATTCGGTATCGTGAAGATGGCGTGTTGCAATATGCCGGTCTCATCCGTCATGTTGCGCAAGTGGTCGAGCTTTAAGGTCGGGAGTTCACCCGGATGTTTATCGAGTGCCTTGACTGTGAATCCGGGTCTACTGAAATGACGGCGCCCGGCGCGGGCGCGCTCAAAGGTCTCGCGGTAACTTTGGGCGACATGCGGCCAGGTCATTTCCCGACCGAACATATAGGCACGCTTGCGCATCGCATGGCGTTTGGCTTCGTCATTCAAAAGATTGATAACTTCCCGGGCAATAGCCGGCGGATCCCGAAACGGCACCAGGACACCGCGCTCCTCCGCCAACAATTCTTCGGCGTACCAGTATGGTGTCGAAATGACAGCTTTTCCGGCGCCGAGCGTATAGGCAAGTGTACCCGAGGTGATCTGCGCCTGATTGAGATAAGGAGTAATATAGATATCCGCCGCACCGATGAACTCCATCAGCTCTTCCAAACTAACGAACCGGTTATGGAAAATGACATTGGCTTCCACGCCCCGTTCACGAGCCAGCCACTGGAGCGAAAGCCGATACGCTTCTCCGTCGACCTCCTTCACGTGCGGATGGGTTTCGCCCAGCACCATATAAACCACGTTCGGATGCACCGCCAGTATTGCCGGCAGCGCCTCGATGACGCTCTCGATTCCTTTGCTTGACGAAAGCAGTCCGAAACTAAGCAGGACCATTTTCCCTTCGACTCCGAATAGGTCCTTGTGGAAACTCGGGTCAACAAAGGGAACATCAGGAATACCGTGAGGGATAAAGTCGATCTTGTCCGGAGAGACATTATAGATGCTGGATAGGAACTCTTTGCCCCGGTGACTCATGACGACGAGTCGATCCGAAAGTTGTGCAACTTCCTCAAGGACGCGCCGCTGGTCGACATCCGGCTCGGCCAGAATCGTATGCAACGTCGTCACGATCGGCATGCGCAGTTCGCGCATCAACGCCAGAATGTGGCTGCCGGCTTTGCCGCCGAAAATCCCGTACTCGTGCTGGAGGCAGACCAGATTTACATCATTGATATTCAGGAAGTCGGCGGCGCGGCGATACGAGTCGATATCCCGCTCCATAAGTTCGAAACGAACACGACCGGGATATTCGTAGCCTTGATTAATGTCGTTGACGGGGAGCGCGATGCAAGTTGTGTCCTCATTGTCTGTGGCAATGGCCTCACACAGATCGGTAGTGAATGTCGCAATGCCACACCGGCGCGGCAGATAATTTCCGATGAACGCGATGCGCTTGATTATTGGATTCGCTGAACCATTCTGCAAAATTGAATTCTCCTATCCTTCGATCACAAAGCAATTTTAGCGGCTCGCTCCGATGCGTTGGATCGCGCACGCATGCCTTACCTGCTCATCGAGCGGGATTAAGCCATCATACAATACTGCGAATCGAAAAGCGCACAATCCGCCAAAAGATTGAAAATGGATCTAGACCCTTCAAGGAAACGTGCCTGATGTTGTCAACAATTTGACCAGTATTGACTTAGAGAAGCAATGCTTGGGAAACTATTGGGTCGGACTTGTCGGACTAAAGGTGTTACGTCGCATCATTTCGAGATCGCGGTAATAAGTTCATCGCCAACAGATTATTTCGGTCAAGCGTAGTTAATTGGCATAAGTGTTCCGACAGCACCAAGGGTTCGTGGCAATTTGGTACCGAGTTTTTGCTTGAAAGCGAATTGTGAAATCTTATACTGTAGCTTGTTGACTATGCAATTATTCGAATGCGGAGAAATCACGCGTGGCTAGAATTCGTGTCCTTTTGATTGAGGACAATCGCCTTCTGCGCGAAGGAATCACCAAGATGTTGAACGCCGAGGCGGACATCAGGGTAGTTTCGTCCTCGGGCAATGGCGATGCGATTGAGAAGGCTAAAGTGTTGACGCCGCAAGTGGTGCTCATGGACATTGGGCTTAAGGGTCAAAACAGCCTGAAGGTAGTTACGGACCTTAAGAAACTATATCCGGAGGCACATGTTGTCATCATGGACCTTGTTCCAGCGCACGCCGAAGTTGTCGAGTATGTCCGTGCGGGTGTCGCAGGGTTTATTCTCAAGGACGCGACTCTTCACGATTTTCTCCATACTATTAGATCGGTCGCAATGGGCGTCAAGGTTCTTCCGCCGGTGATGACCGATTCGCTATTTTCCCAGATTGTCGATCATGCACTGCAGGGCGGCAAGATGAAGAAGTTGATGTCTGCGGTGCGGATGACCAGCCGGGAGCAGGATGTCATTGCCCACATCGCTACGGGAAAAAGTAATAAGGAAATCGCTAATGAGCTCAATATTGCCGTGCACACGGTCAAGAGCCATGTCCACAATATCCTCGAAAAGCTGGCTTTACACACGCGATTAGAACTGGCGACATTCGCACACTCCCACGATACGAACTTTCCAGCCCCCCCGGAAGATTCCGAATAATCTGTCTGCTTCACTGAAGAACTAATCCCCTTTTCAATCCTTAGAGCGATTGATTTTTCGCCCGCGTTACCGTATGCCAATATGGAAACATGAAATGTCTTGACCTTTCCGTGCGACACTCATCAATCGCGGAGAGGTTCCTTACAAATTGATGACGGAATTGAAATGCGATGGCAAAGATAAAGGTCTTACTGATCGAAGATAATCGCTTGTTGCGGGAAGGAACAACTTCTTTGCTCAACGAGCAGACGGACATCACGGCGATCGCGTCAGCGGGCAATCGAAACGCACTGGAGAAGGCCAGGGAGCTGAAGCCGGACGTGGTGCTGCTCGATTTGGGCATCAAGAGTCAAAACAGTCTTAAGGTGCTGGCGCAGATTCGCAAGCAACACCCGAGGACAGAAGTCATCGTGATGGACTTAATCCCTGCCCATTCAGACGTAATCGAGTATGTCAAGGCCGGCGTGTCCGGTTTTATTCCGAAAGACGCTACCCTTGACGAGTTCCTGCACACGATCAGGACGGTGGTCAAGGGAGTGAAGGTTTTGCCGGCGACGATGGCAGATTCGCTCTTCTCGCAGATCGTGGGCGGCGCGATTCAAGACGGCAAGGTACAACACGTGGTCGATGCCATAAAGTTGACCAGACGGGAGCAGGAAGTGGTTAACTTGCTGGCGGCGGGGAAAAACATCAAGACAATTGCACTTATGCTCAAGATTGCCGTCTTCACCGTCAAAGGGCATACCCGCAATATCCTGGACAAGTTTGCACTCCACACACGCTTGGAATTAGCAAAACCACCGAGTGAAAAGATACCACGCAAGAGGGTTTCCACGAAACTCTAATCGCTTCAGCATTATCCTCATCCTAATGGCTTAGTTCCCTTTTCAACCCCACGAGCTATAGACTCTCAATTTGCTTTTGTCGTAGTTAATACAGAAGCAGAGACCACTCCCCGGAAGCACAAGAAACTTCTGTCGCAGACTGATCTAATGCGGGGCCGCAAGAACAGTTGGATTCTCGGATGTAGTTCGAGTCCCATTGTTCGCTGGATGGCGAAGAGGTCCGAATCTCACAACGGACTGGAAATTGAGGGAATGCTTATGTTGAACGACAATGTTAATCTGTTAGACTTCAAGGAGTAGATCATACCTGATCTCGAGGTTCTTCTGCAGTTTTCGCTCTGGCTGACCAAGAATGGG
>CAUJJY010000077.1 GCA_963205155.1 Candidatus Zixiibacteriota bacterium
GTGGGTGATTCTCCCTGAACATTTTCACGCAGTCATAGATCCCGGATGCGAAAACCTATCCAATTTGCTGCGAAGAGTGAAGCTATCATTTTCATCCTTCTATCGACTTGAACATGAATCGTATTCAGGTAGATTGTGGCAATATCGATTCTGGGATCACATAATTCGCGACCAAGACGATTTGAATCGGCACATCGACTATGTGCATTTCAATCCCGTTAAGCATGGTTACGTCGCTGACCCAAAAGATTGGGAGTGGTCATCATTTCGAGATTTCTTGGGGCGAGGAATGTATCAAGAAAATTGGGGAGTCAGCGAGCAATTGAGATTTGATGGTGATTATGGGGAGTAAAAAAGGGACCACGCCTTCGGCGTGTTTGTCAAAACCACAGGGGTTTTGACCTACTATTTGGTGATTGCACGCATTTCCCCATCTTTCAGGACAGAAGTCCCACGCCGGCTCGCAAGTAATTGTTATCCAATACGTTATATCGACTCGTTCCGGGCGACAATTATTCTCGATTGAACTAGTCTACATTCCAAATTCGGACGTCATACAAAGCTAATCTTAGCGCCTGCCTTTGACGTATTATGGACTAATTGGCGCATCGCTGACAATTTTTCTTGTGTAGAGTAAAGAAATCTATATTGTTTAGCGCTTTCTGGGATTGTGGATTTCGGCAAACCAGGGAGTCCAGCCAATTCCAAGATTCATTTGACAGTGAAATTTCGAACTTATTAATTGCCAACTTCTATTTAAGGAGAAATGGATGACATATACCGCCGAGCAGATTACCAAGCTGATGGACAAGGAGAAGGTGAAGTATATCCGCATCTACTTTACCGACGTCCTCGGCACACTCAAGGGCATGTCGATTACGCGCAGCGAAATCGACGAAGTGCTTGAGAATGGACAGGGCTTCGACGGATCTTCGATCGAAGGATTTGCCCGTATCGAAGAATCCGATTTGAGCGCCCGTCCTGATCTATCGACATTCAGAATTTTCCCTTGGGATATCTCGGGCGAAAGAGTCGCGATGATGTTTGCCGATGTGCAGACACCGACCGGCGAACCGTACAGCGGCGACCCGCGCCAGATTTTGCGGCGGGTGCTGAAGAAAGCCGCCGACATGGGCTACACCGCCTATATCGGGCCGGAGCTGGAATTCTTCTACTTCAGACAAAACAGCAACCCAGAGACTATTGACTCGGCCGGCTATTTTGATTACGGCACGATCGACCAGGGCGCGCGCGTTCGCAAGAAAACGGTGGTCGCTCTGGAGTCAGTTGGCATTCAGGTTGAATGTTCGCATCACGAAGTCGCACCGTCGCAGCACGAAATCGATTTGAAGTATTCCGATGCGCTCAAGATGGCAGATCAGGCGATGATCTATCGTATGATCGTCAAGGAAGTCGCGTTGGAGAACGGCATCTTCGCCAGCTTTATGCCGAAGCCCTTGTTTGGTCAGAACGGCTCGGGAATGCATTGTCATCAGTCGCTCTTCAAGGGCAGTAATAATGCTTTCTTCTCGAAGACCGGAGAATACCATCTTTCCGACACTGGACGTTCATATATCGCCGGATTGCTCAAGCACGTGCGTGAATTCACATTGGTGACAAACCAGTGGGTGAACTCGTACAAGCGCCTGGTGCCGGGCTACGAAGCGCCGGTTTACATTTCGTGGGGACAGCGCAATCGTTCGTCGCTGGTGCGCATCCCGATGTACCGTTACGGCAAGGAAAAAGCGACGCGCGTCGAGTTGCGTTCACCCGATCCGGCCTGCAATCCGTATCTGGCTTTCGCCGTGATGCTGGCATCGGGTCTCGAAGGAATCAAGAACAAATATGAACTCGGCAATCCGGTCGAAGAGAACATCTTCCACATGGACGATGCCATGCGCAAGAAGAAGAAGATTGATTCATTGCCGGGAACGCTGGCGGAAGCGATAGACCTCTTTGAGAATTCCAAGCTGATGAAGGAAACTCTGGGCGAGCACATTCACGGCAGCCTGATCGCCAACAAGGTGAAGGAGTGGGATCAGTACCGGATCCAGGTCAGCAACTACGAAATCGAACGCTTCTATCCGATTTTGTAGGGATGGAATCCGCGCTTGAATTGCGGCGACGAATAGCTGCGGGGGAGATCTCTCTCGACAGTTACTATGAAGCGCTGTTAAGCGAGTGCGAAAGCGCAAAAGCGCGCTTCAATTGTTTGACTGCCATCACCAACCAATTGGCGATGGCGACAGTCGAACGATTGAAGACCAATATGAAGAATGACAGGCCGAAGGGGAGACTCTTCGGCCTGCCTGTTGTAGTCAAAGATAATATCTGCCTGCGCGACTATCCGACGACCTGTGCTTCGAAAATCCTCGAGAACTTCGTTCCACCTTACGACGCTACCGTGATCGGGCGACTGATTGCTGAAGATGCGGTGATCATCGCCAAAGCCAACATGGACGAGTTTGCGATGGGTTCATCAAATGAGAACTCGGCGTTCGGGCCGGTGCTCAATCCGCATGACATCACCCGCATTCCCGGTGGTTCATCAGGAGGCTCCGCGGTCGCAGTAGCGGCCGGATTGACACCGATGGCGCTTGGTTCTGATACCGGCGGTTCGGTTCGCCAACCGGCGGCGCATTGCGGAGTGGTGGGACTCAAACCGACCTATGGCGCGGTGAGCAGGTATGGGCTGGTGGCGTATGCGTCGTCACTCGATCAGATCGGCCCATTAGCATGCGATGTTGAGTCGGCGGCGCTGTTGTACAGTGTAATTGCCGGCCACGACGAGAGGGATTCGACTTCGGCAGAGATTTCGATCTGTGACTATCCGGCGGAAATGCAGAAGAGCGTCAAGGGGCTACGAATCGGATTGCCGAGAGAGTATTTTGGCGATGGACTTGACGGTGAGATACGCACTTCCATTGAAGCGATGATTGCGCAAATGAAATTCGAAGGCGCCGAGTTTGTTGATGTGTCATTGCCGCATACGGAGTATGCTATAGCGACATATTACATCATCGCCGATGCCGAAGCCTCTTCGAATTTGGCGCGATACGATGGCGTCAAGTATGGATTGCGGGCGAAGAACGATGACTTGCTTTCGATGTACACGAACACGCGCCATGAAGGATTCGGCGCTGAAGTCAAGCGTCGCATCATGCTCGGTACCTACGTACTTTCGGCGGGGTATTACGATGCGTACTACCAGAAAGCGATGAATGTACGGAGCATACTTAAGCGAGAATTTGCTGATGTGTACAAAGTCGTGGACGTTCTTCTGACTCCGACAACACCGACGACTGCGTTCAAAATTGGCGAAAAGTCAAATGATCCGCTGGAGATGTATCTCTCCGATATCTACACAGTCAGCGCGAATCTCGCGGGCGTTCCGGCGATGTCGGTGCCAATCGGGAGAGACGGCAAGAATCTCCCGATTGGACTGCAATTAACTGCGAAGCATTTTGACGAAGCAGTTTTGTTTCGAGTCGGCAAGGCAGTGGAAAGACTCGCGAAATGAACTACGAAGCTGTAATCGGGCTCGAAGTTCATGCGCAACTACTGACCAAGAGCAAAATCTTCTGCGGATGCTCCGCCCACTTCGGACAGCAACCAAACAGTGCCACGTGTCCGGTGTGTCTCGGATTGCCGGGAGCATTGCCGGTGTTGAACAAACGGGCAGTGGATTTTGCACTCAAGATGATTCTTGCTGTTGGAGGCAGGGTGGGAAAACAATCGGTCTTTGCACGAAAGAACTACTTCTATCCCGATCTTCCCAAAGGGTATCAAATCTCGCAATACGACAAGCCGATCGGAGTCGGAGGCGCGATTAGCTTCATTGATGGTGGGATTGCGAAAAGCATCAATCTGACGCGCATTCATCTCGAAGAAGACGCTGGGAAGTCGCTGCATCCGGAAAACGCCTCGCAGGGTTACACGCGCGTCGATGTCAACCGCTGCGGGACGCCGTTGATCGAGATCGTATCAGAACCGGACATTCGCACACCGCACGAGGCGTTTTTGTATCTGCACGCGCTCAAACAGATTGTCGAGTATCTCGGCATCTGTGACGGCAACATGGAAGAGGGATCATTGCGCTGCGATGCCAATGTCAGTATTCGGCCGATCGGTGAAACAACGCTCGGTACTAAGACCGAGGTCAAGAATCTCAATTCGATTCGCGGCGTTGAACGGGCGATAACTTATGAAATCGGCAGACAGATTGCCGTTGTGTCCTCCGGTGGCAAGGTTGTCCAGCAGACATTGCTTTACAACGATGCGGACGGCAAGTGCTATCCGATGCGCTCGAAAGAAGAGTCGCACGACTACCGCTATTTCCCCGATCCGGACTTGGTGACGCTGTGCATTGACGATTTCTGGATTGCCGAAGTGGCGGCTTCACAGCCGGAACTTCCGATAGCGCGGCGGGAGAGGTTTGTGAGCAACTATGGCATTCCGGCATACGACGCCGAAGTCTTGACCACGACGCTTCAGTTGGCGGATTATTTTGAGGCCGTCGTCGAGCATTGCGGCGACGCTAAGCTGGCTTCCAACTGGATCATGACCGAGGTGCTGGCGCGGCTCAAGGACCAGCAAATCGACATCTCCGAGTTTGCCATAACCCCGACCCGGCTTGGCGAGCTGATTGGCAAGATCAAGGCCAAGGCAATAACGGGCAAAATAGCGAAGGACTTGTTTGAGTTGATGTTAAGCGATAGCCGCGATTTGGATGTGATCATTTCCGAGAAAGGGCTTGCTCCGGTAACCGATTCCGGCGATCTTAAAAAGCTGATCGACAAGATTATTGCCGATCATCCCGACGAAGTTGCCCGTTATCGCGAGGGCAAGACCAAGTTGTTTGCATTTTTCGTCGGTCAATTAATGAAGGCGACACAGGGCAAAGCCGACCCAGAGACAGCCGGGGCGCTGTTGAAGGCGCGGCTTGATGAATAACAATGAAGCAACATCTCCGCATTGCGGTTTTTGCATCACACGGCGGCTCAAATCTCCAGGCACTGATTGACGGTTGTGCCTCGGGGCAAATTGACGCGGAGATTGTTCTCGTCATGTCGAACAATAGCAAGTCATTTGCGCTTGAGCGTGCGCGCAATCACCACATTGACACACTGGTAATGACGGACTCTGCCTTTCCGACAGCAGACGCCTATGCCGAAGAGCTCGCGACACAACTGGCGCGGCGCAAAGTGAATCTCATCTGCCTGGCGGGCTACATGAAAATGATTCCTAAACGCATCATCGAGAAGTACCGTAACAGGATTATCAACATTCACCCGGCGCTGTTGCCGAACCACGGCGGCAAGGGGATGTTCGGCATTCACGTGCATGAAGCCGTGATTGCCGCAGGTGACAAGGAGACCGGAGTCACAATACATCTTGTCAATGAGGTGTATGACGAGGGGCGGATTCTCGCACAGAAAAGAGTGCAGGTTCTTGGCGGCGACACCCCTCAGACGCTTCAGGAACGAGTATTGGAATTGGAACATCAGCTTTATCCCGAGACGGTGGGAAAAATCGCATCGGGAGAAATTTCATTGGAGTGAAATATGGATAGCCTTCTGCAAACCGAAATGCCCGACATCAAAATCTTTGCACGCGGCAAGGTCCGCGACGTTTATGATCTCGACGACCGACTGCTAATTGTCGCAACCGATCGCATTTCAGCATTCGATTATGTGATTCCCGATGCGATTCCCGGCAAGGGGAAGATTCTTACCAGGATGTCCCTGTTCTGGTTCGACTATGTCAAGGATGTTGTCGCCAATCACTTCATCAGCGCCAATGTCGATGACTATCCCAAGGAATTGCACAAGTACCGCGATCAGCTTGAGGGGCGGTCGATGCTCGTCGTCAAAGCCGAACGCATTGATATTGAGTGTGTGGTGCGTGGTTACATCTCCGGTTCGCTTTGGAAAGAATACCAGGGCGAGTTGAAGAAGGGGAACAGCACGGTACTTGGATTCAACTTCGCCAAGGACTTGAAGGAGTCGCAGAAGTTTGACGATCCGATCTTTACTCCTGCGACCAAGGAAGCCAGCGGGCACGATATCAATATCTCCTTTGAGGAGATGGCTCAAATAGTCGGTGTCGAACTCGCGGCCAAACTGCGCACCGTATCGAAGCAGATATACACGAAAGCAGCGAATTTCTGCGAGACGCGGGGAATCATCCTTGCGGACACGAAATTTGAGTTTGGAATGCACAACGGCAAGTTAATCCTGATCGACGAGATTCTCTCGCCCGACTCCTCGCGGTTCTGGCCAAAAGACAAGTACCAGATCGGACGCGGGCAAGAGTCGTTTGACAAGCAGTTCGTGCGCGATTACCTGACAAGCTGCGGTTGGGACAAGAACTCACCGCCGCCGCACTTGCCGGCCGATATAATCGAAGGCACGCGCAAGAAATATGAAGAAGTCCAGAATTTGCTCCTGGCGAAGTGATGATGACGATGACGAAAGGCAAGAAGGAAAATAAAATGAAGCGTGCCCTGATCAGCGTTTCCGACAAACGCGGAATCGTGGAATTAGCGAAGTTTCTGCAAGACGAAGGGATCGAGATTATTTCCACCGGCGGCACCAAGCAGGCGCTGAAAGATGCCGGAATCAAGGTTGTGCCCGTGTCGTCATTTACCGGCGCGCCGGAAATCCTCGACGGGCGCGTGAAGACGCTTCATCCCAAGATTGCTGCCGGAATTCTGTTCCGGCGTGAAGTCGAGGAAGACCGCGAGCAATTGGACTCGCTCGACTATAAGCCGATTGATCTGGTTATCGTCAATCTCTATCCGTTTTCGCAGACGGTGGCTTCGGGGAAGCCGGAGGCGGATATCATCGAAAACATTGATATCGGCGGCCCGACGCTGATTCGCGCGGCAGCGAAGAATTTCTCGTCGGTGGCAGTACTCGTAAATCCAGATCAGTATGACGGATTTGTCAAGGACTACAAGGCAACCGGCGGCGCGCTTTCGCCGGCCCTGCGTCGAAGTTACGCCGGGGCCGTGTTTAAGATGATCAATGAGTATGACGCTGCGATCGGCAATTATTTTGCCGGATCAGCAACGCCGGCAACTACGGCCGCATCGCCTGCGGAGTTTCCAGCGGAGATCAGTCTTCATTTGAAGAAGAACGCTGATCTGCGCTATGGCGAGAATCCGCATCAAGTCGCGGCTATCTATCAAAGCGTCGGCGACAAATCGCTGTCGATTGCGGATGCCGAACAACTCGCTGGTAAGGAATTGTCATACAACAATTATGTCGATCTCGACTCGGTGCTGGGGATGATTCTCGATTTTGCCGAGCCGTTTGCGTGTGTTGTGAAGCACACCAATCCCTGCGGTGCGGCGAGTGCATCGACATTGATCGAGGCTTATCGTGCGGCTCACGATGCCGACCCGATGTCGGCATTCGGATCAATCATCGGGCTCAACCGCAAGGTCGATATGGCGACTGCACAGCTATTGCATGAAACGCAATTCGTCGAATGCGTGCTGGCGCCGGATTACGATGCCGACGCTTTGGCACTCCTGGAAAAGAAAAAGCAACGCCGGTTACTTCGTTTGCCGACGATTGGCAAGACGGCTCCGGCATCGCGCTGGCTGCGGGCAGTGCATGGCGGTTTTTTGTACCAATCAGCGGATCGGCACACGGTAACCGAAGCCGAGTTAAATGTCGTGACGAAAGCAAAGCCGACTCCGGAGCAAATTAAATCGATGCTGTTCGGATTCCAGTTGATCAAACACATCAAATCAAATGCGATTGCCATTTTGAGCGGAACGACGATGGTTGGTATGGGCTGTGGTCAGACCTCGCGTGTCGATGCTGTAGAGAACGCAGTCAAGAAGGCAGGAGCCCGCGCCAAAGGTGCGGTGCTGGCCTCGGACGCATTTTTTCCGATGCCCGACGGCGTCGAGACTGCGGTTGCCGCCGGAGTGAAGGCTATTATTCAGCCGGGCGGATCGAAAAAAGATGATGAGGCAATCGCCGCCGCGGACAAAGCCGGTATCTCAATGGTGATGACCGGAATACGGCATTTCAAACACTAAAGCATCCGCAGAATATTATACCGGGTGCAGTGTGCTGTGCCCGATATTCTCCCTGTTTTATCCTTGCCAATTGAGTTTTCGCTACGTACCTTCAAGACAAGGCGATTGAATGCCTGCAAAGAAATTGGCTGCTCAAAGCCGATAATAGAATTGAGTACGGCTATGGAAGAACGAATTCTCGAAATAGTATTTTACCTCGTCGAACACCTGCGCAGCCATAATGGCCAAATTGGTCCGTTTCGCGCTATTTCCAAGGACTTGAAGAGCCGCGGATTCACCGATTCAGAAATCTCTTCGGCTTACGGCTGGTTCTTGGAAGAGATGCAGAAAGAGGGCGGCAAAGTTAATCCGAACAGCAGTTCATCGCAGGCCGTGCGTGTCATGAGCCAGTTAGAGATGGAGCACTTCACTCCGGACGCTGCCGGATTCTTAATTTTGATGCTTCGTTTCCGCCTGATCTCCCCCGCGCAATTTGAACGCATTGTCGACAAGGCATTCTTGCTCGGTACCGAAAAGATCGACCTTCCGGTCATGAAGGTCATCGCATCGCGCTACGTGTTTTCCTCCGGAACATCCGTCGATCTCAACCTGTTTAATATCGACGGGAGTGAAGTGGTCAATTGATCGCTTCGATCTGAACCGATGCCACTTTCAGGCAAAAAAATCCTACTCGGAATTACGGGCTGCATCGCGGCCTACAAAGCGTGTTACCTCGTGCGCTATTTCAAGAAAGCCGGCGCCGAGGTCAAGGTCGTCCTGACGCAGTCTGCCACCAAGTTTGTTACCGTCACCACACTCGAAACGCTTTCCGACAATCCGGTGGCAGTGGAGATGTTTCCCGTCGACCGCTTTGTCGCGACGCATCACATTTCCTACGCCGAGTGGGCGGATTTGATCGTCATCGCTCCGGCGACCGGAAACATCATCGGCAAGATCGCGAACGGCATTGGCGACGATCTCCTCACGACGATCGTGATGGCAAAGCAGTCGGATGTTATGATCGCCACCGCGATGAATACCGAAATGTTCAACAATCCGCTGGTACAGGAAAACATTGCCAAACTGCAGAAGCTCGGTTACATCTTCGTGATGCCGGGGTCGGGCGAACTGGCGTGCCACACGGTTGGCGTGGGGCGCCTTGAAGAGCCGGAGAATATCTATCAGCGCGTCGTTGAATACTTCAGCGGAGCGAAATCACTTAGCGGAAAGCGTGTGATCGTTACCGCAGGACCGACCATAGAACGGATCGATCCGGTGCGATATATTTCGAATTTCTCTTCGGGTAAGATGGGTTATGCTCTGGCGCAGGAGGCCGCCATTCGCGGTGCAGATGTGACCTTGATTTCCGGGCCGACAGCGCTCGATACTCCTGTGGGAGTCAAGCGAATCGGAATTGAATCCGCGCAGGAACTTCTTGAGGCGCTTAAGAGTGCTTACTCAAGTTGTGATATCCTGATTATGGCCGCGGCAGTGGCGGATTATCGCCCGGCAAAATACTCCAAGAAGAAGCTTTCTCATCCGACACCGGACAAGATCGAATTGGCGGCGAATGCAGATATACTCGCCGAAATCGGGAAGATGAAGAAAGCATCGCAGACTAATGTCGGATTCGCGTTGGAAGTTGATTCCAACGTGGACAATGCGCTGAAGAAACTGAAAGCCAAGAATCTCGATATGATTGTCATGAACAATCCGACATTGCCGGGGATCGAATTCGGCGGCGACTACAATGCGGCGACGCTGTTCGCCGCGAAGGGTAAGCCGGTCACGCTGGACAGGATGACAAAGGCGCAGATGGCGGCTCGAATCATAGACGCAATCGAAAGACTCAAGAGATAGAATGACTGAAAAGCGCGCACTGGAACTGGTTGCCAAGGCGATCCAGCAACAGGAAGCTCTCGGACTGGGCGGGATCAGGCTCTCTTACGATCTGATTAACTCCATCACTCCACCGCAGCCGCGCCGCATGGCGGCAAAAGCGGAAAACCTCGAAGAATTCTGCAATGAAATCAAAGACTGCAAGAAGTGCCGCCTTCACCAGGGCCGCAACAAATTCGTATTCGGAGTTGGCAATCCGAATGCCAAGGTGATGTTTGTCGGTGAAGGACCGGGACGTGATGAAGATCTCAAAGGCGAACCGTTTGTTGGCCGCGCGGGACAACTGCTCGACAAGATTCTGGCGGCGATTCAATTCGACCGCACTCAAGTCTATATTGCCAATGTCGTCAAATGCCGTCCGCCGAATAATCGCGACCCGCAACCGGACGAAATGGCCGAGTGCATGCCGTATCTCAAGCAACAGATTGAGCTGATTAATCCGCAATACATTTGCTGTCTCGGCCGAATTGCCGCGCAGGCACTGCTCAATACGCAAACTCCTTTGGGCAAACTCCGGTTGCGCTGGCATGAATTTGAGGGCCGCAAATTGATGGTGACTTATCATCCCGCCGCACTGCTGCGATTCCCGGAATACAAGCGCGACACCTGGGAAGATGTGCAGATGCTTCGCCGCGAGTACGACGCGTACATGGCGAAGTAGCGCATTCGTTCTATACAATCTCCATAACAGTTATCCACACCTTGTTCGATACCGAGTGTGTATTGTGTCGATATCCTCGAAAGTGATTGACATTCAGGCGGT
>CAUJJY010000078.1 GCA_963205155.1 Candidatus Zixiibacteriota bacterium
ACAAGCATGGCAGCAGGCCGTGTGGACGGAGTTGTTCATCGACATCGAAGGGAATCTCAAACCGACACCGTATTTCGAGACGCGGGCAAAGCTACTGTGGGATTCATCGTACCTGTACATCGCGGCCGAATTGGAAGAAACGGATGTGTGGGCATCACTGATTGAGCGAGACGCCGTGATCTATCACGACAACGATTTCGAAGTCTTCATCGACCCCGACATGGACGCTCACGAATACTACGAACTTGAATTGAACGCATTGAACACAGTCTGGGACTTGCTGTTATTGAAACCGTACCGCGACGGTGGTCCGGCGGTCAACGCTTGGGACATACAGGGTCTGAAGACAGCAGTCACCGTGCAGGGAACGCTAAACCATCCGGGAGATATCGATACCAGTTGGACAGTCGAGATTGCCTTGCCGTGGACAGTGCTAAGAGAATGCGCGCACCGTGCTACACCTCCACAAGATGGGGATCAATGGAAAGTCAATTTCTCGCGCGTCGAGTGGAAGACCGAAGTCAAGGACGGCAAATACTCCAAGGTTATCGATGCGGCGACCGGCAAATCGTTACCAGAGTATAATTGGGTCTGGTCTCCTCAGGGTCTGATCGCCATGCACTACCCGGAAATGTGGGGTCTGGTGCAGTTCACCGACACTGTCGCTGGGTCACAGACTGTCGCGTTCGTTCCCGATCCAGTTGATTCAGCAAGGTGGGCACTGTGGAAATTGTATTACGCGGAGCGAAACTACTTCATGCAAAATGGAAAATACACATCAGACTTTGTCATACTGGGAATTGCGGCAACGTCACTACGCGGGTTTGTATGGCCACCGAAGCTGGAGGCGGCAACCCATCAGTTTTGTGCCGAACTGGTCAGCAAGGATGGACGTGTCCGTCTCTTGATCGATCAGGAGGGTTGCCTTAAACAAATAAGGGAAGAAAAGTAGTCGACGCATGCGCTATCGCGTTTTCCGGTATTCCCTAAAGATCTTGCCCTTTGATTGTCACCTCAAACGACCGCGGAGCTGCAATGAATCTAAGCGTACTTGATTGGACAATCGTCTTTGTCTCACTCGGCTTGATGATACTTTCGGTCGAAGCCGGTCGCAAAGCAATGAAAAGCGTTGCCGATTTCCTGGCGGCGGGACGTTCGGCCGGGCGATATGTGATTTGTGTTGCCAGTGGCGCTGCCGGTATCGGGGCAATCACCGTTGTAGGGAATCTGGAAATGAATCTGGTAGCCGGGTTCTCGATGACGTGGTGGGGAATGACCACGGCTCTGGTAGTGCTGATTATTACAGTGTCGGGGTGGGTGGTTTATCGTTTCCGGGAAACGCGATCGCTGACATTGGCACAGTACTTCGAGGAACGCTACAGTCGGGAATTTCGCATTTTCACCGGCATGATTGCCTTCCTGTCCGGCATCGTGAATTTCGGCATTTTCCCGGCAGTCGAAGCCAGGTTCTTCATCTACTTCTGTGGAATTCCGGAAACCATCTCGCTTCTTGGACTGAGTATCAGCACTTTCCCGTTGATGATGATCCTTCTCATTGGAATTTCGCTTTACTTCGTGCTGAGCGGCGGACAGGTATCGGTGATCTACGCTGATTTCTTCCAAGGCGTGCTGGTGTATGGCGTGTTCGTAATTTTGATCGTGTATTTCTTCTTAAGCTTTGATTGGGGGCATGTTCAGCAAGCATTGGCGGCGGCTCCGGCAGATGCCTCGCTGATAAATCCGTTCCACACCAGCCAGGTCAAGGATTTCAATTTCTGGTATTTCCTGGTAGGGATTATTGGCGTAATCTATGGCACCATGTCGTGGCAAGGCACGCAGGCATACAACGCGTCGGCCAAGAGCGCGCATGAAGCAAAGATGGCGAGCGTGCTGACATCGCTGCGCAACTTACCGATGAATGTGATGTTTCTCTTTATTCCGATCATCGCCTACACGGTACTGAACCACCCTGACTTTTCGAACACGGCCACAGCAGTCGGCGCGACTCTTTCTGGAATTGAGGGCGAAGCAGTTCAGAGTCAGTTGAAGGTGCCGCTTGTATTGACCCATATTCTTCCGCGCGGGCTGATTGGCGCCTTCGCCGCGATGATGTTGGCGGCCAGTATCAGCACGCTCGATGCTTACATGCACTCCTGGGGAAGCATAATCATCCAAGATGTCATCCAGCCGTTAAGAAAGAAAGCATTTGAGCCACGCCAGCATCTGCGCGTGTTGCGATTGGCGATTATCTTCGTTGGGGTGTTCGCATTCTTCTTCAGTCTGCTCTTCAAACAATCCGAGTACATCTTCTTGTTTTTCGCCGTCACCGGCGCCATCTTTGCAGGGGGATCGGGAGCCGTGATCATCGGTGGCCTGTATTGGAAGCGCGGCACCACGGCGGCGGCTTGGTCGGCGATGATAACCGGTTCAGGTATTGCCGTGGCGGGTATCGTTATTCATCAGATCATCCCCGACTTTTTCATCAACGGTCAGTGGTTCTGGGGAATCGCCATGGTGGGAGCATCGGTTGTGTATATTGCCGTTTCGTTGCTAGGTAAGCGCTCCGAGTTTGATTTTGATCGTGTTCTGCACCGAGGGAAATATGCGATTGCCGGCGAGTCAGATGTGGTCAATGCACTGCCCTCGCGGGGTTGGAAAGTGCTGGGAATGGGCAGGGAGTTCACCCGCGGCGACAAGACAATATACATACTTAACTACGTTTGGACAGTCGCCTGGCTGCTGATATTTATATTTGGGACAATCTACAACCTAATGTACGAGTTCAGCGATGATTCGTGGCTTCTGTTCTGGAGAATCTACCTTGTAGTTAATGTGACATTATCTGCGGTGGTCATTGTTTGGTTTTTGATTGGTGGATTTCGGGATCTAGGGCACATGAACCGGCACCTCGGTTCCACCAGCCGCGACATGCGTGACGATGGATTTGTGCCAGATCGTGGACGAGAGTTGGATAAGTAGTCGAACGTGGGAGACACGCCGTGAATCAGAAAGACACACTCATCGCCATCAGGCGTATAGATCAGTTCTACCGCCGCGCAACGCGGAGTATCATCGCGGATTCAGTGTCGCTGGATGCAACCTTTGCCCGGTCGACTGATCCGGTCAGCTTCGAGGAACGGACCCAACTCAAATACACTCCAATTGCGACAGGCGCAATCTGGGGGCAAACGTGGGAAAGCGCCTGGTTTCATCTTATCGGTACTGTGCCAATTTCATGGCGCGGCAAAACGGTGGTGGCGCAACTTGATCTTGGCGGCGAAGGCTTAGTTTTTTTGCCCAACGGAGAGATAGTTCAGGGAATCACCAACGGATCGGTTTTTGATACCGACTTTGGCCGAGATATCGTTCGTCTGCATGATTCCTGTATCGGCGGCGAGAGAATTGAGCTCTGGGTAGAGGCCGCGGCTAACGGCTTGTTTGGCATGTTTTGTGATCTCGATCCCGATGCCAAATCAACAAATAGATACGGCAACTATGACGCAAAAGTTATTTCCATCCGTCTGGGAGTCTTTGACACCGCAATGTGGGAGTTGACGCTTGATCTTCGTGTACTCATTGGGCTGATAAAAAGTTTGCCAGAGCAAAGTGTCCGCCGTGCCAGAATTATTCAGATAGCGACTGAGGGCTTGAACGCCTTCGCGAAGGGTGGCGACAATCCTCTTGTCCTGCGCGAAATTCTCGCGAAGGAGATGTTGAAGCCTGCGTCAGCATCCAGTCTACTGGTTACTGCCATTGGGCACGCGCACATAGATACGGCTTGGTTGTGGCCGGTGAAAGAATCCATTCGCAAATGTGCCCGTACGTTCGCCACTCAGTTGGATCTGATTGATCGCTATCCGGAGTATATCTTCGGAGCGTCACAAGCGCAACACTACGCTTTCGTCAAGGAGCGTTATCCGGAATTGTATATGGGTGTCAAGGCCGCCGTGAAAGCAGGTAGATGGGAAGTCCAGGGAGGCATGTGGGTCGAGGCCGACTGCAACCTACCAAGCGGCGAGTCACTTGTCAGACAGATCCTGCACGGCAAGAATTTCTTCCGCGACGAATTTGGAGTTGATGTTGACAATCTTTGGCTCCCCGACGTTTTCGGCTATTCAGCGGCGTTACCGCAAATACTCCTGAAGAGCGGAATCAAGTACTTCTTGACGCAGAAGTTATCCTGGAATCAGATCAATGACTTTCCATACCATACATTCAAGTGGCAAGGCATCGACGGCAGCGAAGTGCTGACTCACTTTCCGCCGGAGAATACCTATAACAGCCAGCTTGCGACGGAGTCACTAGTCGCAGCCCAGGATCAGTTTAAAGAGAAGGAGTACATCGACGAGTTCATCAGCCTGTTTGGCGTAGGTGATGGAGGCGGCGGACCAAAGGAAGAGCATATTCAAATGGGAAGACGCATGGCCGATCTTGAAGGGGCGCCCAAGGTGCGGTTCGGAAGCGCCAAAGAGTTCTTCCACCGATTATCCAAGCACTATGATGAGGTTCCAACCTGGGTGGGCGAGTTGTATCTGGAGCTTCATCGCGGTACGTTGACGACGCAAGCATTCGTAAAATGGGCGAATCGACGTCTCGAACACAAGCTCAGGGCTTTGGAGATGTTGTGCTCATGTTTGCCGATCGATAACTATCCGCAGAAATCGCTCGACGACATCTGGAAAACTGTCTTGATCAATCAGTTTCATGACATCATCCCCGGTTCCAGCATTTGGCGTGTGTACCGTCTGGTCGAGGAGCAATATCGCGAAGCACTAAAGTTGTGCGATAACATTATGACTGACATTGCCTCAAAGTTGTTGGAACGGGATGAGGACTGCATCACGCTTTTCAATTCTCTCCATTATCGCTATGAGGGCGCGGTTTTGCTCCCGGCGGAATCGTCACATTGTATCGTAAAGGACGCAAACGGCAATGTACTCTCGTCGCAAATCGAGAATGATCAACTTATCGTTCAGGTGAATGTTGCTCCCTATTCTTTTATAACTCTGACCAAATTGGCGTCGGGCGCGAAACCAGCGATTCAAACAAAGGGACTTGTCCTTGAAAACGAGTTGGTGCGATATGAGTTCACCGAACATGGGACTCTGTGTCGATGCTTTGATAAGGAAACGGGCAGAGAAATCATTTCTTCTGATCATCCGGGCAACATAGTTACACTTTATGAAGACCGCCCGAACGATTGGGACGCGTGGGATGTCGACGCATTCTATCGAGATGCTGCGTTGGAGAAAGCAAAAGTAATTGTGGCGGAGTCGCTGCCATCGGGCGAGGTTCGACAGGGGCTGCTCTTTCGTTATCGCATCGGCCAATCCCAAATCGACCAATGCGTGTACTTGAGTCGATCATCAAAGCGTCTCGACTTCGAGACGGTGGTGGACTGGCACGAAAAACACCGAATGCTCCGGGTAGCGTTTCCGGTTATGGTACAGACCGACCAGGCAACGTTCGACATTCAATACGGTTTTTTGAAACGAAGCACCCACCGGAATACTTCGTGGGAACAGGCACGATTTGAGGTGTCCGGACATCGTTACGCCGATTTGTCAGAGCAGGACTATGGTGTCGCCCTTCTCAACGACAGCAAGTACGGTTACCATGTAGAGAACGGCCTGCTTGACTTGAATTTGCTCCGTTCGCCCAACTACCCGGATCCTGATGCCGATCAGGGAGAGCACCACTTTGTGTATAGTCTCCTCCCTCACGCCGGTGATCTGACTCACTCCGAAGTGATTGCCGAGGCGGCCTGTTTGAATCAGGGATTGATGATTTTGAACGGGTACCGCGCAACGGGCAACTTTCCTGTTCGATTGAGCGGTGAAGGAGTGTCGCTTGAGGTGGTGAAGAAGGCGGAAAAGGAATCTTGCCTGATACTGCGAATTGTCGAAACGCGCGGACGCCGCTCACGTGGACGACTGG
>CAUJJY010000079.1 GCA_963205155.1 Candidatus Zixiibacteriota bacterium
ACGCTGCGCCCAACGTCTATTGCCATTACAACGTGAACGGCACGCAGTTGATCGTCCGGCGGTTGCTCGATGGCGCTTCGATCTGGGATGACGCCCTCGTGATTCACACTGGCGTTTACCTGAACGACCGGCTCGGTTCGAGCTTGTCGGAATCACATTCCTTAGTCGGTGTTGTCTTCGAGGCAAACTACAAACTCTGGTATGCCGAATGTGATGGAGTCAGCTGGGGAGGCGTATTTGAAATTTCGTCTCTCTCCGCGACCCCGCCGCTCCTGCAATTCAACGGCGAAATTCCTTATGTCATCTACGGTGTCGAGATTGGCTCCGCGCAGGTTGAACTCCGCTATCGCTGCAAAACCGGAGTCGGTTTCGCCCCGGAGTCTTTGCTTGCGTCCGAGTTCGCCCGCTTTTCAGCAGTCTATCTTTATGATCACGACGGCTCGCCTCAATTTCACAATCGTACCCTTGAGGCAGCCAGCACGATCGCCGCAGATGTCCTTGCCACCGACTCCCACGCCCTGGTAGCAGCAGTCGATGATGCCCTTTGTCTCGGAGCCGAAACGCCGTTTGCGAATGTGAGTATTGTGCTATCGACTATCGGCGCCGGTGGTGCTGTGGTCTGGGAACATTATTCAGACTTTGGCTGGAAATCGTTCGTGCCCGAATCAGGCGTCTGTCACTTTGAACAGGCAACACAGCTTTTGCGGCTATGGACCGACTCCGCCCACTGTCCGGTCGACTGGCAGAAGTGTAAGATCGAATCCCGCTCACATTTCTGGATTCGCGCTCGGGTCACAACCGCCTACTCGACAGCACCGGTTGGATCGCAAATCACGCCGTGTACCGCGATCACGTACCTCAATAACTAAAGCAGGGGACTCTATGCCGTTTACCAATTCTGAAATCGTGCGCCATCATTTGATTGAGACAACTTCTTTGCGCGACAGTTTTCGCGACATCCCCGTCGAGATGACGGGGCTTTCGACAATTGCTCTGATGCACTCGCAACTCAAAGACGGGACGCTTGTCGTCAAGGGCAAGGAACTCGGCGCACCGCAAGCCACGCTCGTAACTCTGGGTGACACGCCAACTCCGCTTGGGGCTACGAACATCATTCCCGACAGTGTCGTTGTCGCTTCCGACTCATCGCTCGGTCGCATCTACACGGAGCATGTAGATTATCACATCGACTACCTCCACGGCACCATCGCGAGACTGGATGGCGAAATCCCGGCCGGCGCAACAGTCGCTGTGTGGTTCTTTGCCTATCGCATCTATCAGCGCGGTAACGATTACAGCGTGGATCATCTGCGCGGTACTATAAGGCGCATCAGCGGTAGCCAGATCGAGGATGGTCAGACAGTCTTCGTCGATTACGAAACGATGTCGTTGACACTCAACGAAAGCCAGCTCGACAACGCTGTCGCCGAAGCCGACGATCTGTTGTTAAGCCTGATCGATGAGGTGTATCACGATTCGTCATCTCAAAGCCTCGTTACCGCCGAAACTTATCTGGCACTGGCAGTGCTCTGTCGGGTCAGAGCGCTCTTGGCGTTACAACAACCCGATGGAAGTGCTACTGCCCGCCACTGGCAGGAACTGGGTGCCAACTACCACGCGGATGGGCTCAAGATCGCGTCGCGTTTTGCTCCGCCTCGCGGTCAACTCAACACGCCGGTGCGCGTGACGGGAGGTGAAGGCTGATGAATCCGACACTGACTTATTTGCTCGCCCGCAAGATGTGGCTCGTCCCCGGAGTTGCTGTCTGGGGTGATCTCGCCAATTTCGAGGCCGAATTCATCATCTCCGAAGCAAACGGCGCCGCCAAGCGAATTCTGCATAGCAATTGCCTGTTAGGTGGATCGGCACAGACAGTCACCTTTGCCGACTTGACTGATCATCGCGGCAACAAACTGCCGCCGACGATACTCAATGCGAGCGTCGTGGCGATCCCGCGCGGAAATGTCGGCGTCATTGCGCAGGGCAACGTTGCTCCCGACTCATTTCGAGTGGCGCGAGTTACGCCCTCAACGCAGGCCGTGACTGCGGATCTGCTCATCATCGAGATGGGATAGCGTGACAGCGCAAATCGATTTGAGGCACAATGGCTAAGACCCGCAGTCGCAGAAAGTGCCTTTCGCAATCAAATGACCTGGATATTCTTGAGGAAATTCAAGCGAAGATCGTCGAGGAACTGCGCACTAAGGAAATCAATCCGCGTGTCGCCGATCTGCTCAAAGCCCTCGAGCTCAAAATCAAGCTCAAGCTATCGCAAAATGACAAGGAGAAGATTTGGAAACTCATCAATCAACTGCGCGGCGAGGAATTGCCCGCAGACGACGACACCGAGTTCAACTCGGACTCGTAGTGCTCGTCGTTTCAATGCTACTTTCATTCCCTTCGGCGCGTGGGAGCAGCGACATCCGGGTTGCGTTGGTCGTCGAGGACATTAACACCAAGGGCATCGACACATTGTTGGCGAACGCGCTGTCTGGCGATCTCGGTTACGACGTATACTGGTTAACCCCTGATAGCATTGTCGTTCGCAACTCCGCCTACTTCGACACAACATTCAAAGCAGTAGTCTGGTGCGGTAAAGAGGTCGCCGCACCGTCGCCGAACACTGTTGCCGATACCATCGCCAACTCCTACAGCGGTTTTGTCAGCCTTCATAGCGACACCTGGGATGAAATCAATCTCGGCGTCAATTCCAACGGCACCAATGGCCGCACGGTAGAGGCATCGGGCTTTGTGCGCGCGATCAACCGCAACCATTGGATTACCCGCGTGCTTCAGGATACACTCCACCTTTGGACAGCGACTTCCCTCGGCATCTACGGGCTGGCGTTTCCCGACACGATGCACGACATCACGCCGCTGATCATCGACAAGGACGATGCCGATGATACCTCGCACGTTCATCTCTGTGTCGCTGATTCAGGAGGGACGATCATCAATACCGGCGATTGGCGGAACATAGCCAAGGGTCGTCGCGTATTTCTTGGTTTGTTTTCAGTAACTTCGACCCCGCGCGATTCCTGTCAGTTCTTCACGATCTTCACCCGCGCTGTTGCGTGGGCCGCACGTGACACGGCCAACAGCCACATTGCTCGTAGTGCATGCTTTACGGGCAAGATCGAAATTGAAGACGCCTGGGCGGAGTCATCCTCAGGAACCGACTCACTGGAAAGCTACGGCGGCTGGGGAAGTCTCTATACCGGCCACGACTACAACCACAAAGTGGCGTTTATGAAAATCAACACTGACGCACTTCGACGGAAGATTACGAACGCCACTGCCGTCGTTGAGCGCTTTGCCATTCGCACCAAAGTGTTGAGTGTCGCGAACGGTGTCGAGGACTCGCTCTGGGAATCAACCAACGGTATCAAGTTGCTCAAACTTCAGTGGGTCTGCGGCAATGCGACCGGCCAAACGAACACGAACTTCGTCAACTGGGTGTATCGCTACATTGCAGCCGTCGACACCTTCCGCTGGAATCTTGGCGGGGCATTTGGCGCTAACAGCGATGTCGTCGACACGGTATTGGATTCGATCAGACAGAACCGCGGTAACACGGCCGGCGGCACGCTTGTTACTTGGACAATTCCACCGCAGTTTGCAGATCGTATGGTCGGGGATACGACTGCCAACCACGGCTGGGTGTGGCACAATTATTGGAATAATCAAGTCGGGCAGGTGAATGACGCTGAGATCATCTATCACTCATCCGAAGCCAACTCCGTGAACGATCGCCCGCTGGTCACTATCAAACTCACCTCACCGATTGCATTGCACACTCGCCGCCGGATCGCAATCATCAGCGGCGGCTTGATTGGAGAACTACATTGAAAAGTCTGCTCTTGTTCATTGCTATTAGTTTTTGCTCGGCGCAGGCGCAGTTATCAATCTCGCCCGCAATCGCCGGAAACGGAACCACAGATTCGGTCATCGTATCATTCTGTACATTTGACACAACGCTGTATCCGACCATAGCAGCCGCCGACAGCATTATCGCGCTGCGTTTCGGTCCCAACGGTGCCTTGGTCGATTCGGTGACGCAGTCATCGCCGGCAATAGGTCATCCGCGCTCGGGCTGGTATGAAATCCACTACCGTGCCGCAAACAGCGAATCCCAACTCGGTCTCTACCGCGTCTTTGTGCGCGCTAAGATAGGCGGCGCCTGGCGTGGCGCAGCGACGGGGAGTTATCAGATCATCGGAGATGATGTCGGCGACTACTTTGCCGATATCGCGAGCGCGGTATCGTTATCTGGATCGGGCGCCTTTGCTTGCACGCTCTTTGTGTTTGATGTCGGTTCAACATCAGCCATCTCCGGCGCCTTTGTGCGCCTGCTAAACTCAGATCAAACAACAGTTGCCGCGATGGGAAGTTGCGATCCAAATGGACGACTGCTGTTTGCGCTCGATGATCACCAATATCACGCCTTCGTTCATCAAAACGGATATGGGCAGACGGACATTCCCGCGCCAGTCGCGGTCAGTCCGGAAGGCACCAACGACACGATCTGGATGATGCGCTTTGATCCCGGCAGCGCGCCACAGGCAAACCTCTGCCGTGTTTACGGCTATGTCGAATCACTTGATGGTCGGGGAATCGAAGGAGTTAATGTCACGGCGCGTATCGCGAAGTCACCGCTACTGCTGGACGGCGTCATCATTTCACCCTTTGCTTTGGCTTCAACCACGGATTCGAGCGGTTATTGGTATCTCGACCTGATTCCGAGTAGTGAACTCGATCCTGACGACACGAAGTATGACGTGACCCTGCACTATCCGTCCGGTACAATCTTGCGCAAACAAGTGAGTGTCCCCGCCGAAGTGAGCTTCTGGATGCGCTGGTAAAAGTAGGGAAGTGCGTCGCTGCGAAATCAGCGGCGCTTTCTTAGATAGAGCAGGAACGAAATCGGCACCATCGCCACTGCCAGCACCAGTAGTATCTTCTGTATGATCAGAAACGGTGTCAGGTAGCTAATCACAAGTAGTACCCACGCCAGCGCGGTCAACTTGCCGAACAGATTGGAGGTGGGTATCTCCGTCGTCTTTGATAGTGTCGCAAGACTACCGACCAACAACAGCAGATCGCGCGCGATAATTATTGCCGCCGCCCACCACGGGAAATCGCGATAGACTGCCAGCGCAACGACCAAAGCCGCGACGCCGATTTTGTCCGCCAGGGGATCGAGGATTTTGCCCAGTTCTGACACTTGATTCAGCTTGCGGGCAAAGTAGCCGTCGAGAACATCGGTGGCAATTGCGACTCCCAAGAGCGCCAACGCGGCGTTGTCTTTGCCGTACGCGATACAAATCACCGGCAGGGGCAGGAAGAACAGTCTAAACAGCGTCAGCAGATTCGGGACGTACAGCAATTCGCGCGAATTGATTTTGATCATGAGTCATGATTAGAGGTCGAAGCAAGATAGTCAAGATAAAGGGAGCTTGCGGATTCGAAAGGTTTCTACCACCTATGGGCTTTGTGCGCGGCGGGCGCGCACAATCAAGGGCTTTCAACAATCTTTCTGTAGGGAAAGACGACTGCTGCGTGGCGGAGCAATCTTGCTATGGCTGCTGCCGTTTTTTGCCTTTAGCCGGCTTCTTCTTGCGGGTGGGCTTGCGCGGTTTGAGATTTCCGCCCGCTACCCGGCGAGTCGTGCTGCGCTTGGGAGGTTTGGGTTCTTTGGAGCGGCGCCGCATTTCCAGCATGACCAAATCCTGTAGCGTTGCGGCCGCCGGATCATAATCCATCAGTGCGATTTCAAACAACTGATCAGTCCGGTCGATGAAGATGAACTCCATCTGATCGCGCAATTCGCGGGTGATATCTTTGATGTCTTTGCGATTCTGGGACGGCAACACCATCTTGAAGATGCCCGCCCGGTGTGCTGCTGCCACTTTTTCGCGAATGCCGGACACCGGCAGAACCTTGCCGCGCAGACTGACCTCGCCGGTCATTGCGATATCATTGCGAATCGGGCGGTCGCTCAAGACCGACGCTATTACGAGTGAAATCGTAACGCCTGCCGAAGGACCATCCTTGGGAAT
>CAUJJY010000080.1 GCA_963205155.1 Candidatus Zixiibacteriota bacterium
GCCTACCACTTGAAGATTCTATCAGTCGCGGTGCTCTTACGCGGTTGCGTCCAGTACTTATGACCGCTCTTGTAGCCTCCCTCGGCTTTGTACCGATGGCGATTGCTACCGGATCAGGTGCGGAAGTGCAACGGCCACTTGCGACTGTTGTAATCGGGGGCATATTGTCGTCGACCTTTCTAACGCTCGTCGTTTTGCCTGCGCTGTATCGTATATTTCATGGGCCAACTCCAGCTCCAGAAGCCACAGGCACGTAAGCCCAAATCCGCGTAGAGTATTCTCTAACATGGAGAGTACTTTACGCGAACTAAAGAAGTCGCTGCAGCAACACGGTAATATGGGGCTAAGCGGCATGCTGATGAACATCGACGCGGACATGTATGGCGGCGGTATGGTCCATTTTCGGACAAGGCCCTAAGTGAGATTGAGCAGACGCACCGAATTGGGCAAACAGTTGATTG
Source organism: Candidatus Zixiibacteriota bacterium (assembly GCA_963205155.1). GTDB lineage: Bacteria > Zixibacteria > MSB-5A5 > CAIYYT01 > CAIYYT01 > JADJGC01. Next base: position 462 of record CAUJJY010000080.1, read on the forward strand.
ACTGCGTCACGAACATGAGCATGACTTAAAATTGATGACTTACATACAACAATACTTCTTGGCACTGGGCACGCTCATCGGCGACCTCTGGGTTTGGTTCTTGGTCGGATTTCTTGCCGCAGGAGTAGTTGCAGAATTCGTTCCTCGCACATTCATCGCCCGCCATTTCGGTCGCAATGACCCTTTATCCATCTTCAAGGCGGCCATATCTGGTTTGGTTGCATCGACTTGTTCATGCGGAGCAATCCCAATGGCGGTATCTTTGCGCGAAAAGGGAGCAAGCACCGCCGTGGCTTTAACGTTTCTATTAGCAACGCCTTGGTCCGGCGTGCCGCAGTTCCTTGTATTGAGCAACTTTCTTGGAGTAACTAATACGGCACTTCTAATGTCTTGTGCCGTGATCGCCGCATTTCTTTCAGGCCTCGTATTATCGTATCTCGAAAAGCATCGCCTCATAGAAGCACCAAAGTCGGGTGTCGACCATGCGAACGAAACTTGTGTCGACGCTTGCTCTGATGGCTGTGATGTTCGAGCAGAACATCAACACATTGGTTGGCAGGGGCGATTTACAGGAGTGCTGCGGAATGCTTGGGACAACTTCCGGGACCTTGGCAAGTACCTTGTTGTTGGCCTATTGCTCGCAGCAGCGCTGGCCGCTTTCGTGCCGACGAACGTAGTGCAGCAGTACCTCGGAACAACCGAATCGCCATGGTCAATCTTACTCGCCGTGCCTGTAAGTGCCGTGATTGAACTGTGTTCGGAAGGTTTCAGCGTATTTGCGGGTCAACTCTACACAATGGGAGCAAGTCTCGGCGTTGTCTTTGTCATGCTCATGGTAGGAGTGACTACTGATATCACAGAAATCTCTGTCGTCTGGGGTAAGTTCGGCAGGCGCTCGGCAATCGCTTACCTTTTGGTAAGCACGACGATTTCCATTGGGATTGCTTATCTAATTAACGGAGTGTTTCAATAAACAAAGTGGAAACAAACTTCAGGGTATGATAGTGAGTAACCCAGACAATCTTCGGCGTTTAGCAAGCTGTGATTGAAGTTAGAGACGTTCTGCGTATACAAATAGGATCGAATTCTCCGATACCTTCTGTTGTGTGCTTGCATCAAGATTAGAGTTCATTGACGATGTGATTCCAAACGAGTTCTGTTCTTGGGAGTAATGGATTCAATTTCGTCTACCTTGGCCGGAAACCTCTGCAAATATCGTTGGTTGTTTCCGCCTTGTGACGTCCGGTGAATAGGAATCAGGTCCCGCGAGTCGCTCACGTTTCCAAGTATTGAGAACATTCATCACTTGCACATTTGGAGCGTTGGATCCCGCGTCAAGGCACTCAGCGCACATCTCGTTGTATCTGACCGCCTGATTAGCCATGGGGAATTGAAATCAACGGTCCTTGCGCGGGCACTGAAAGACAAATTTGATATCAGTCGTCCCACCTTCCAGCTGGAGTCCACCCCTTGTCAAGATCAAGGACTTCTGGTCGATCCTTCCGAGGTCAGCACAAAAGATAGAGTTTCATAATTTCAACGATCGCTATGCAACCTGGCCGAGCGATCGGGCATTGTCACACCATTTCAGGCATCTTATGTTGAGAGCGAAAGCCATTTTGATATAGTAAAATCGTTCCTCAAGCAGAGCCGTCACCAAATGTATCGGGTCCCCTCCCCGACGGTCATGCTGCATCAGAGATACTCTCCGAATTACCGACTGCCGTTTCTTATGCGTATGGGAGAAATTGACGAAGTGCCCTTGGAGAGGGCTCCGTACTATGAATTCAACTCCTTCGGTCGATGAACGTTACTGGTCCAAACCGGGCTCGGTCATGGCATTGATCCCGACGACCTTCTTAATTGAGTCTTTCCACCGGATGAGCGGGTTGTCCTTTAGAGAGTTGTAGATATCGAAGATGCGGTCGTCCGTTTGTCCGTTTTCTACCCGCCGTATTGCGGCATGGTCTTCCGGCGTATTGGCTATGACCCGACTTCGAATATTGTTGAGTTTTCCGATCCAGATCGAATCAGTGACATATGGGCTCAAATTTGTGACATGTCGGATGATGTTAGCGCTGTCGAGCATCGGCTCAATTGAGACGCTTGTGCGAAATCCTCTTTCGTTTGCTAGCTTGAGGGAGTCCAATCTTTCTCGGTAGTTGGGTGCGCCGGGTTCCCAATAGGACAGAATCTCATCGTCATCTGCTCCGATCGTGAAGCGAAACTGGAGTTGTCCTTTATGAGCGGCACAAGCTTCGCAGATAGCCGTAATGCAGTCCAGATGAGGTTTGCTGACGAGGAGGACGGAGTTGCCGGCGTGAAGGAGATTCGTCAGAACGGCCAGGCACGGTACCAGGACTTCGGGAGTGATGTCGTGTGTGGTCGGGAACATGACAGTGCCGGAGTATAATTTCCACTTCTTCCGCACATCATGCTGCCTGACACACATCGCCTGCCACTG